>NZ_JBSVZD010000008.1:0-72786 GCF_054051725.1 Petrotoga sp. DB-2
AAATCACTATCTTTATTGCCCTTGGTAAACTTAATTTAACTCCAGCTTAATTACCCACTATTTTCGTGATAGAACCTATTTTTGTCTTTGAATGAAATTCGCCTTGAATCGTTTTTAAATTTGAGAGGTGATAATATTGAATGAACACCATCCATATGTAATTTGGGCAAGAAAAGTGATAGAAGCATATGTAAAAGAAAAAAGAAAAATAGATTTTGATGAAACTCTTCCAAAGGATTTATTTAACAAAAAAAGAGGTTGTTTTGTGAGTCTTCACAAAAGCTCTGGAGAATTGAGAGGTTGTATTGGTACCATTATGCCCGTTTACGATAATTTAATCATGGAGATAAGAGAAAATGCGATCGCTGCTGCAACAAGTGATCCACGGTTTCCTCCTCTTTCGCCAAAGGAATTAGACGATCTAGTTATTTCTGTTGATGTTCTATCGGATTTAGAAAAAGTTAACGATATTAATGAACTAGATCCTAAAATCTTCGGAATAGTTGTTAAAAGTGGTTACAAAAGAGGAGTTCTTCTACCTGACCTAGAAGGAGTTGATACCGTAGAAGAACAATTGAGAATAGTAAAATTAAAAGCGGGCATTTATAAAAATGAACCAATAGAAATATACAAATTTACTGTGGAGAGGTTTTTTTAAAATAATAGAGGTGAAGTAAATGAAAATTAATTCCTTGTTTTATGAGGAATTTAAAGACGATATTTTGAAATGCACCTTATGTCCTCGTCAATGTATATTATATCCTGGCAAAACAGGGATATGTGGGGTTAGGCAAAATATAAAAGGCGAGATGTATTCATTAAACTATGGGGACGTTACCAGTATAGCTCTTGATCCGATGGAGAAAAAACCACTTTTTCATTTCCATCCTGGAGAAAAAGTGCTTTCTCTGGGAACTTGGGGCTGTAATTTAAAGTGCCCTTTTTGTCAAAATTACGAAATTGCCCATCTGAAACCTGAATATCAAAAGAAAATATATCCTAAAGCTATCCCATCTTTAATGGAAAACTATGGCGTTCAAGGTGTTGCATATACATATTCGGAACCAATAGTTTGGTACGAATTCGTTTTAGATTCATCAAGGGAAGTTAAATATGCTAATCCGGACAACTACAATGTTTTAGTAACGAACGGATTCATAAACGAAAAACCCTTGAGACTTATGCTACAATATATTGACGCGATGAATATAGATTTAAAAGTATTTGACGATAAGAATTATATGAAAATATTAAAAGGAGGATTAGAACCTGTTAAAAAAACAATAAAAATAGCTTATGAAGAAGGCATTCATACTGAAGTAACAACATTGGTAGTTCCCAAAGTAAACGATAATTTGGAAGAACTAGAAAAAGAATTTTCTTGGCTATCAAGCATTTCTAAAGATATTCCCTTACATTTATCACGATATTTTCCGGCATATAAATATAACGAGCCACCGACAGATATCAGCTTTTTAGAAAAAACTTATAAGCTTGCAAAAAAATATCTCAATTTTGTATATCTTGGAAACATTTTATCTCCAACATACGAAAATACTTATTGTCCAGATTGCGGAACACTCCTTATTCAAAGAAAAGGATACGACATAAAAATTGAAAATCTAAATGAAAATGGAGAGTGTAAAAATTGCGGCAGAAAAATATGCACAGTTTAAGAGTATATCTGTATATAATTGCACTTGGTGTAGGGATATTTTTATTATCATTGTTGTTATTTTCTAAACCCACCCCAGTTTACGAAGAAAAAGAGTTCCCAGTACTAGGCACTATTGTACGAGTAAAAGTAGCTGGAGAAAAAGTATCTTCAAATGTTTTATTGAACACAGCAGAACAAGAGTTGTATAGATTACACAACAAATTTAGTCCCAACGTCGAAGGTAGTCTAGTTCAAAAATTAAATACTGATAAAAAAGTTGAAGTCGACGAAGAGGGATTATTTTTATTTCAAGCTGCCTACAATTACGCAGTAATAACCGGTGGAGCTTTCGATCCTACAGTAAGGCCTCTACTTAAATTGTGGGGATTTGATGACATAAATTCTACAAAAAAAGTTCCAACCCAAGAAGAAATCAATAAAACACTAGAAAACGTTGATTATAGATTCATAAAAATTGACGAAGAAAACAGAGAAATCACTTTACTAAAAGATGGTGTCGAAGTAGACTTAGGAGGAATAGCCAAGGGATATGCAATTGATTTAGTCATACAAAAAATTAAGGAAATAGATCCTGGGGCTACAGGTTTTGTTGATGCGGGGGGAGATATTGGAATAATAGGTCCAAAGTTTGGAGAGCTTGCCTGGGTTATAGGGATAAGGGACCCTTTTTCACAAGATGCCTTAAAATCCATAGATACTATTTATTTAACAAGCGGTGCGGTGGCTACATCTGGAGACTACGAAAGATTTTTTGTCCAAGAGGGTAAAAAATATCATCATATATTAGATCCAGAAGATGGATACCCTGCAGAAAACGCATCCAGTGTGACTGTGATAGCAGAAAAAGCAATGGTAGCGGACGTCTTTTCTACTGCTCTTTTTGTTTTAGGATACGATAACCCTGCCTTAGATTATTTCACGGATTTTGGCATTCAAGCTTTGGTTATATCTCCAACGGGAGAAAGCACCGAGACCAAAGGTTTTGACTATTTTCGGGAGAAAATGTGATAGTCTATGAAATTCACTAAGAAAAATGATTTGTACCTACTTTTAGTTGTAATATTGTTAGTTTTAGTGATGATTTTTATGAACGCTTATCCAAAAAAGGGAATAAATGGCGCAGAAGTTTACTTAAAAGGAGAAAAGATTTTACAAATAACAAAAGAAGGCACTTACAGTATAAAAAACGATGAAGGTGAGTTATTGATGAATGTAGAATACATAGATCAAAGAGTTAGAGTTACCGATTCATCATGTCCTTTGAAAGTTTGTGAAAATACAGGATGGGTAGAAAATCCTAATCAACCAATTATTTGTATTCCAAATGAAATAATTGTTAAACCATTAGGTACCGAAGATGACACGGGGATTGATATCTATACATGGTAAAAAGAACAAAAACAATATCTCATATAGCGATTTTAACAGCATTAGCCTCAGCAATTTACTATGTTGAATCCTTTTTACCCATGCCTGTTTCTGTGCCAGGTGCCAGATGGGGATTTTCTAACTTTCCTTTGTTGTTGTCTGTAGTAAGTGGAATTAGCGTTACTAATACCTTGTACATAGCCCTTTTAAAAACGTTGCTTGGTTCAATACTAAGTGGCAGATTTTTATCTCCCATGTTTTGGATGGGATTAGGAGGTTCACTCGCCAGTGCTTTATCTATGTCCATATCCTTCAAATTTACCAATAAATTTGGTATTTTAGGGATTAGTGAAATAGGAGCCTTTTTCAGCAACGCTATACAATTGATTATCGCCAGTCTCTTTATCGTTAAGTCACCCAATATTTTTTGGTATTTCCCTTACATGCTTTTTTTTGGTATATTAACGGCATTTATAAACGCAACAATTGTGAATTATATTTTAAGGAGTGTGAACCTTGATAGATTCAAAAGTTAAAATAGTTTTAGGATCCTCATCCCCTCGAAGGCAAGAACTTTTAAAATTAATAACAAAAAATTTTACGATCAGAACAGCTAATACTGATGAAACTTATAACTCTACAAAACCTTCTGAAATTGTGCAAGAAATTTCATTTAAAAAAAGTAAAAATATAGAAATTTCAAAGAGAGAGCTTCTGATAACGGCTGATACTATAGTAACTTTGGATGGAAAAATATTTGGAAAGCCTCACAACTACGTTGAAGCTTTCAACATGCTTCAAACCTTATCAAATAAAACTCATTGTGTTTACACAGGAATAACTTTAAGATCACTGGAAAAATTCTCTTCTTTTTATGAAGTTTCGAAGGTAACTTTTTACAAATTGGATGAAGAAGTAATAGATTTTTATATAAAAAACAATAACGTCTATGACAAAGCTGGGTCCTATGCTATTCAAGATTTCGCTGCTGTTTTTGTAAAAAAAATCGAAGGTGATTACTATAACATAATGGGTCTACCTTTAGCAAAATTATACTGGCAATTGAGACAAATGTTGGCTAGCTTATAAAATTTCAAATATTTCAAAAATTTCTATCAAAAACCTGGACACTTTAGTAATAAAGTAAATTTCAAAAATTAGTTTAAGATTTTTAAAGGGTTACAGGGCGGAGCCCCGACCCAATTGCGGGGTGGGCTGCGGGGCGAAGGGGCGCTAAAGCAGGCCAGGAGAAACATCCCGAAAGGGGTTCAAGGTAATTTACATTGATGAAGATATTTTAAAAAATTTTGAATTCTAGGGATCCTGTTTAAAGCATGTTTTAAAGTTTCTAATGATAGTATAAAAAACTGAAAAGGAGAGAATAATGGAAGATGAACTAAGACCAAGAGAGAAACTTGAAAAATATGGCCCGCAATCCCTTAAAGACGAGGAACTTATAGCCGTTATCCTAAGACATGGAGTTAAAAATTATAACGTATTTGATGTTTCTAAACAGATATTAAAAAAGTATAAAACATTGAGTCATTTGGTCGATATATCACTTGAAGAAATATCAAAAGAAAAAGGAGTAGGAAAAGTTGGTGCAATAAATCTAAAAGCTGCTTTAGAAATAGGAAAAAGATATCACCTTCAAAAGTTGCGTCAAAAGTACCAAAAGGTAACATCTCCAGAAGAAGCATACCATGTTTGTGAGGATATGATATATTTAACCACAGAAACAGTAAGAGCTATTTTTTTAGATTCCAAACTTCACATCATTACTATCAAAGATATTTCTAATGGAACGGTAAATATGTCAATTGCTCACCCGCGGGATATTTTTAGAGAAGCTATAATGTACAATGCAGTATCTTTCATTTTAGTACACAATCATCCATCTGGGGATCCCACACCAAGTATGCATGATAGGGACATTACGAAAAGAATCACGGAATCTGGTGAGATTTTAGGTATCAATATGAACGATCATATAATAATTGGAAAGGATTCTTATTTCAGTTTCACTTTGGATAGGAGTGAAAAAATTGACTGACAAAAATGAAAACAATAATGCAGAAGATAAATTGCAAAATTTATACAAAATAAAAGAAGAAATCGAAAAAGAATTAGAAAAAAAAGGCATAAGAAGACCTGATACGCAACTGAAAAAGAAAACAACTAGAACCATTTATAAACCTGACTACGAAATAGAAAAATTAAGTGTGTCAATAAACAATATAAATAATTGGTTCGATTTAACAATTTACGATATAGATCTATCGAACGAAAAACTATCGTATTTTTTTGAACTCAGGTTAAGTCACAAATCTCTTCAAGAATATTCAAACCAATTCGGCATGATGCACCTCTTCAGAAATGATTTTCAAAAAGCTGAAAGCTTTTTTGAAAGAAAGAACGACATAAATTCTAAGATAAACAAAGGTTTTTTGAAAATAATACGTGATGACGAAGACGCTAATAAATATTTTACTGAATTAATCAGTACACATCCAAAAAATGGCTTAGTATATTTAACTCTCAGTCTATTCTTTCTAAAAAGAAAAGATTTTTATAATGCTTATAAAATGATCAAATTGGCTAATTCTTTTTTAGATTATTCATTTATAAACATGGGATTGATCGCTTACGAGAAAGATTTTCAAAAATCTTTATCCTTTTTATCAAAAGCTTACCTTGAAGGGAAGGCAAAAAGGGTTGTAAATTTGATAAACTATTATGTAAGTCTATTTATTTCCGATTCGGAAAAAGCCCTCTCTACTTTAGCTCTCTTGAAAGAAGATAAAACTCCATGTATAAAATGTATCAAAACCTTATCGAGCTCTGAAAAAGTAGAACCTCCGAGTTATTGTCCTTTTTATGAAAGAATACTATTTCAAACTGGTAATCCTAAACCTTACAAGGCAGAAGATTCCGAACTTTACGAAATATTATTCTACAAATATTACCAAGAAAAAAATATACAACAATTTAATTTGTACGCTAAAAAAATTGAACGATATTTCAACAATGTTCCACTAATATTTTTACCATCAACAGAAACTACTTCTAAAAAAGTTATAACGGATCTATTTGCACAACACAAAACGGGAATCAAAATCAATTTAAAAGGTCCCAACTATTATGACACCCTAAACAAAGCGATAACAGATCTTAAAACTAAGTACCAAAAGAACTTTACATTCTTTTTAGATCTACCTTTTTATGAAGCCTTGAGATTATTATTTGGCTGGAGGTTATGCCAATATCTATACAGTTAAGAAGCGGGGCGAAGCCCTCCCCCCACCAGAGTCTAAGGGACCGCAGGTCCCTTCCATAGAAAGGCGGGAATCGGGGAATGGGCGCTATATACAATGTTTTAGAGTATAATTTTTAAGAATAAAGGGAGGACTATTATGACTTCGCTAGCAGAAAACGGCAAAAAGAAAATAGAATGGGTAAAAAAGCACATGAAAGTCTTAAACTATTTAAAAAATCTATACCAAACAGAAAAACCCTTTGAAGGGATAAATGTAGCTATAAGCATCCATTTAGAGGCAAAAACAGCTTACTTAGGAATAGTTTTGCACGAATTAGGTGCCAACGTTGCAATAACAGGGAGTAATCCCTTATCCACGCAAGAAGATGTCGTGGAAGCTCTGAAAGAATATGGACTCAACGTCCATGCAGAAAGAACTTTAGATGAATCGGTCTATTGGAAAAATATCGATAAAATATTAGAAACTAACCCTAATATAATTTTAGACGACGGAGCAGATTTGGGAATAACCTTAATAGAAAAACACCCCGAAAAAGTAAGCAATCTTTGGGGAATATGTGAGGAAACAACCACAGGTGTAAAAAGATACAAATCCCTTTTCAAAGAAAATAAATTACCTGTACCTGTGATTTTAATAAACGACTCTTACATGAAATATTTGTTTGACAACAGGTATGGTACAGGACAATCAACGTGGGATGGAATTATGAGATCTACCAATCTTTCTGTTTCGGGCAAAGTAGTAGTTGTAGCAGGATACGGCTGGTGCGGTAAAGGTGTTGCTATGAGAGCAAAGGGGTTAGGCGCTAACGTAATAATAACTGAAGTTGATCCAATAAAAGCTAACGAAGCGATAATGGATGGCTTTAGGGTTATGAAAATGGATGAGGCGGTAAAATACGGTGATTTTTTTGTTACGGTAACAGGTGACATCGATGTAATAACGAAAAGGCACTTTTTAGAAATGAAAGATGGAGCAATTCTTTCAAACGCAGGACATTTTGATGTTGAAGTAAAGGTACAGGATTTGGAAGAAATTGCAGTAGACAAAATCAATGTAAGAAACGGAGTAGAAGAATACAAATTACCAAACGGGAAAAGCGTATTTTTATTAGGACAAGGAAGACTGGTTAATCTAGTTAACGGCGACGGTCATCCCGCAGAAATAATGGACCTTTCATTCAGTTTACAATTAGAAGGTGCAAAATACATCAAAGAAAACCACCAAAATATGAAAGTAAATCTTTCCCCAGTACCTTATGAAATAGACGAAAAAATAGCACAAATCAAACTAAAAACATTAGGGATCGAGATAGACACCCTATCCGAAGAGCAGCAAGATTATTTAAATAGCTGGAAATAATATAAAAGGGACACCCGTAGGTGCCCCTCTTACTCTACAAGATCTGCATACATTGGGAAACGTTGACAGAGAGAAACAACATCTTTTTTTATTTCTTGAGCTAAATCTTTATCTATATTCCCTTCTTCATCAAGAACATTGTCTGCAACTTTTGCTATCATTGAAGCGATTTCTTTCATTTCTTCTTCTTTCATCCCGCGTGTGGTAACGGCTGGTGTACCTATCCTTATTCCACTAGTAACAAAGGGTGACAACTTTTCTTTCGGGACAGTATTCTTGTTAACCGTAATATCACATTGTCCTAAAGCCTTTTCAAGGGCTTTTCCTGTAATATTCAGCTCAGAGAGATCCACCAAGAACAAATGTGTATCCGTTCCACCTGAGACGATTCTCAAATTTTTATTGGAAAGTTCATTGCTTAAAGCCTTGGAATTTTTAACTACTTGTTTTTGATATTCTTTGAACTCTTCACTCATGGCTTCTTTAAAGGCAACAGCCTTTGCAGCTATTATATGTTCTAAGGGACCGCCTTGTATGCCAGGAAAGATAATTTTATTGATCGATTTGTAAATTTCACTATCGTTTGTTAGAATAATTCCACCTCTTGGTCCTCTTAAAGTTTTATGTGTTGTTGAAGTGACAACATGGGCATACTCAACTGGGTTTGGATGAATACCAGCCGCAACTAATCCTGCAAAATGGGCCATATCAACAATTAAATACGCACCAACTTCATCGGCTATTTCTCTAAATCTTTTAAAATCTATTATCCTAGAGTATGCACTTCCACCTGCCACAATAACTTTAGGTTTTGCATTCTTAGCTATTCTTTCAACCTCATCATAATTGATTGTTTCTGTTTCTTCATCAACACCATAAGAAACGACATTGAACAACATACCTGAAAAATTTACAGGAGCACCATGGGTTAGATGACCACCATGGCTCAACGACATCCCCATTAACGTATCCCCAGGTTTCATAAGTGCAAGATAAGCACCCATATTTGCTTGAGAACCTGAATGGGGTTGAACGTTCGCAAACTTTGCATTGAAAAGTTTTTTTACCCTATTTCTTGCAAGTGTCTCGACCTCATCTATATATTCACACCCTCCATAATATCTTCTTTTTGGGTAACCTTCGGCGTATTTATTAGTAAAAATGCTTCCTGCAGCTTCCATAACAGATTTTGACGCATAATTTTCTGATGCGATCAATTCTAAACCATACTCTTGCCTTTTAAGTTCTTTTTGAAGAATTTCGTAAATTTCGTTATCAGAACCTTTTAAAGCTTCCCACACTGGCAACACCCCTTTTTTAAAATTGTAAGATGTCTAATATAAAAATCACATTTTAAATATTTTAACACACTATTTGATTTTCCAAAATAATAAAGATTAGTTATTATATCTCAATATTAAATTTTTATAATGAAATATTTTTCATGAAATTTTTTTCATAACACTAATAATTGTTCCTAATCGTTAATAAATGTCTGTAATTGTATGTAATCGAGTTTGACTTCTCTCAGTGATATTATTATAATGTAATTGCAGGATAAATAATGAAAAAGGAGGTGGTAAAGATAATTTTCTTTTCTGAAAATCTTATCTGATAAGTGTTTTAGACTTTCTAAAGACCATATATTTTACCTAACAAAGGAGGAGAAGTGAATTGGCTAAAAGGGAACAGAGTACGGAAGAGTTTAAACCGTTTATTTCTGCAGATCGAGTTTTACCTGAATTTACCAAAACTTCACTTGTTTTAGGGATTTTATTAGCTATTGTTTTTGGTGCTGCAAACGCTTACTTAGGGTTAAGGGTCGGAATGACTATTAGTGCGTCGATTCCAGCAGCTGTTATTTCGATGGGTATTATTCGTGGATTACTCAAAAAAGAATCGATTTTAGAGAACAACATGGCTCAAACAATTACCTCTGCTGGAGAATCCGTTGCGGCAGGAGCCATCTTTACAATACCAGCTCTTTATATTTGGTCGAGCGAATGGGGGACGGAATCACCAAGTTTACTGTTGATCACGATGATCGCTCTTGTTGGAGGGGTTTTAGGTGTTCTGTTTATGGTTCCTTTAAGGAAAGCTTTAATTGTTAAAGAGCATGGAGTTTTACCTTATCCGGAAGGCACGGCATGTGCTGAAGTCTTAAAAGCAGGAGAAGAAGGTGGGGAAAAAGCGAAAACAACCTTCTTAGGTTTAGGAGTTGGCGCAATCTACAAATTTATTGCCGATGGGTTTAAACTATTTCCCAGTGAAATCGAAACTCCTATACCCGGATACAAAGGAGCCGCTATTGGTGCAGATGTTTTGCCGGCGTTATTGGGTGTTGGTTTTATTATTGGACCGCAGATTGCTGCTTATATGTTAGCAGGTGCAGTCATAGGTTGGTTTGGTTTTATTCCTTTAATTGATTATATTGGAAGTATGGGGGAAATTATTATGGCTCCTGCTAACGTCCCTATTAGTGAGTTAGGCTATTGGGGCATTTGGGATAGCTATATTCGTTACATGGGGGCCGGAGCTGTTGCATTTGGTGGTATCTTTAGCTTAATTAAATCTCTCCCAATGATAATCGAAACTTTTAGAGATGCAATGAAGGATTATTCAAAAGGCGTAGGTGAGAAGACAGATAAAAGAACGGATCAAGATCTTTCCTTGAAACTTATTTTGATTATCATTCTTGTGATTATTCTTACCATGATGATGCTACCAATCATTCCTGGTGGTTTTGTTGGTGCATTGTTAATTGCTGTTTTTGGCTTCTTTTTTGCGACTGTTTCTTCAAGAATCGTTGGTCTGGTAGGAAGTTCATCCAATCCAGTTTCAGGAATGACGATCGCAACTTTGATCATTACTGCCATTATCTTTAAAGCAACAGGAAATGATGGACAAACAGGAATGATTGCTACAATAACTGTGGGTTCGATCATTGCTATTATTGCGGCCATTGCAGGGGATACCTCTCAAGACTTGAAAACTGGTTTTATTGTTGGAGCTACTCCTAAAAAACAACAAATTGGTGAAATTATAGGCGTGGTAGCTTCTGCTTTAGTGATTGGACTTGTATTGGTATTACTGAATGAGGCATGGGGTTTTGGCTCGAAAGAGTTACCTGCACCACAAGCCACCCTGATGAAATTAGTCACTGAAGGAGTTATGGGAGGCAACTTACCATGGAATTTAATCTTTGTCGGTATGGGAATAGGAGTAGCCATAGAATTATTAGGTTTACCTGTATTACCAATTGCTATTGGTTTATATCTGCCTATCCATCTAAGTACCCCCATTATGGTTGGTGGTACTGTTCGCGGTATCTTAAATAGAAAATTGAATAAAAAAGAAGCAGATAAGCAAGAAATAACTCAAAGAATAGAGTCAGGAACTCTTTTTGCATCAGGATTAATTGCTGGAGAAGGTTTAATAGGTATCTTGTTAGCCGTATTTGCCGTTCTTGGTGTAGATCTCGCCCTTGGTATAAATTTAGGACCAATTGGTTCCTTGATTTTCTTTGGGATATTAACCTATATGTTAATGAGATTTTCTGTATTAAAAAGATAAACGCAAAAAATCATAAAAGAAAAGGGGATTAGTGGTAAAACGATGGTGAAAACAATTTCAAAGAAAGATAATTTTTTAGAATTGATCCCTATAAAAACAGAGCAATATAAAGCGATAAAGACTGAGACTGGAATCATTCAAATCCTCGTTCCTAGGAACGGTATGTTAGATCGAATTGTTAGAGTTTTTAAGAAGACTCCTGAGGTAATGAAAATCGATTTAGATGAATATGGTACATTTGTTTGGAATTTGATTGACGGGAAAAGAAATATCAAAGAAATTGGAGAACAATTAAACTTAGAATTTGGCGACGAAGTTGAGCCTCTTTATGAAAGATTGGTTATATATATCAATATTTTAAGAAATAATAAATTTATCACGCTGAGTAAGAATGAAAACAGCGAATGAAAGGAGCAGGTATATGAAAGGCAAATTAGAAGGACTTCAACCGGCATCTGTATTTAAACATTTTGAGACAATTAGCAGAATTCCAAGAGGATCAGGGAATGAAAAGCAGATTAGCGATTATTTGACTCAGTTTGGAAAAGATCTTGGCCTTGAAGTAATTCAAGAGGAATCTTTGAATGTCATTATCAAAAAACCTGGAACAGCGGGGTATGAACAAGCTCCTACGGTTATTCTTCAAGGTCATATGGATATGGTTTGCGCAAAGAAAGAGGACTTTCCTTTTGATTTTTCCAAAGACCCGATTCCGCTTTTTGTTGAAGGAGATTATGTAAAAACAGAAGGAACTACATTAGGAGCAGATAATGGTATTGCTGTGGCTATGATTATGGCTATTTTAGAATCAAAAGAATTAGAGCATCCACCGCTCGAATGTTTATTTACAGTAGCAGAAGAAACAGGGATGGATGGCGTGCGGAATCTGCATCCCGAACATCTATCCGGTAAGATTTTGATTAATCTAGACTCCGAAGAAGAGGGAAAGATGCTGGCCTCTTGTGCTGGAGGTGTGAGAAATGTTGTTTCTATTCCGATTGAGTGGAAAGAAGCTAATCCACAAAAACAATCCTACACTTTATCGATAAAAGGCTTACGGGGCGGGCATTCAGGGCTTGAGATTGATAAACACAGAGCAAACGCTATAAAATTATTGGGCAGAATTTTAAAAGTTCTTCACCAATCTTTTGATATTCAAATCGCCAACGTCAAAGGTGGAGAAAAAATGAATGCCATCCCAAAAATGGCCTCTGCCATTATTGTTGCTGATCCAAACAATCGAAATGAAATTGAAAACATGGTTGATACATATCAAAAAGTCTTCAAGAAAGAATTTGAAGCATCAGATCCTAATATTCAAATACAGCTGGATAAAATTGAATCAGTGAAGCGAGTGTTTGCAGATAGCACAAAAATGAATCTTATTCATGCCCTTCGTTTAATTCCTGCGGGAGTACAGACCATGAGCGCAAATATAGAGGGTTTAGTAGAAAGCTCAAATAATATTGGAACATTAGAAACAAAAGAGGATTTTATTATTTTAAGTAGTGCTGTTCGGAGCTCAGTAAGATCCTTAAAAGAGGAGATCAACGATCGTATTTCAAGTGTTTGTGATTTAATTGGTGCAAAAATGAAATTAGAATCGGATTATCCAGCATGGGAATATGAATCCAATTCAAAAATTCGACAGATTATGAATGAAGTATATAAAGAATTGAACAATAACCAAGAAATGAAAGTTGATGCGATTCATGCTGGGTTAGAGTGTGGTTTTCTACAGGAAAAATTGGGTAAAATTGATATGGTATCGATTGGACCAAATATTTACAATGCTCATACTCCTGAGGAATCATTAAGTATTTCATCAACGCAAAGAGTATACCAACTTTTAACTGAAGTATTAAAGAGAATAAAATAAAGGATAAAAAGAAGTTCTCATACTAAAAAAGTGTGTTAAATTACATTTCTAGTAATTTAACACACTTTAATGAGGAGGTGAATCTTTCTTATTACAAACATTAAAAGATGATCAAACACTAGTTTCTGAAATACTTAAACACATATCGTACGAGGGGGTTTTAAAAAAATGGAAAGACAACAATGGGGTAATAGAGGAGCATTTGTACTTGCCGCTATTGGTTCTGCTGCAGGTTTAGGGAATATATGGCGTTTCCCTTATATAGTATACCAAAATGGAGGAGGAGCTTTTTTAATACCATACTTTATAGCTATTCTTACTGCGGGATTACCACTTCTAATTTTAGAATTTTCAATGGGACAAAAAAATCAGTTAGGTGCGCCAGGAGCGATGGCTTCTGTTAAGAAAAAATTCGGGAAAATAGGCTGGTGGACAGTACTATCGGCTTTTATTATTGTGACGTATTATGCTGTAATAATGGGATGGAGCATCGTTTATTTGGTAGATAGTTTTACAGGTACTTGGATAGACACTGGTGTTCAGGAATATTTCTATGAGAATGTACTCCAACTTTCTTCTGGACCCGGTGATCTAGGTGGATTTAGTATTCCTGTATTGCTTGGAGTTATTTTAACGTGGATATTAATATATTTTATCTTAAGAAAAGGTACAGAGAGCGTGGGCAAAGTCGTTTGGTTCACAGTTCTAGCACCTATAGGGTTGTTAGTGGTATTAATCGTTCGTGCTGTTACTCTACCTGGTGCGATGAGTGGACTCAATTATTTTTTGCAACCAGATTTCTCACGTTTGCTTGATTATCATGTCTGGATTGATGCTTATTCACAAGTATTCTTTACATTAAGTCTTGGTATGGGGATAATGTTTGCTTATGCAAGTTATCAACCAAAAGATTCTGATATAACTAATAATGCTTTAATAACAGTATTAGCTAATACAAGTATTAGTTTTATGTCTGGTATAGCAGTTTTTGGGACATTAGGTTATATGTCGGTAACTCAAGGGGTACCGATAAGCGAAGTAGCTACTTCAGGTATTGGCTTGGCATTTGAAGTATTTCCAACCGCTATCAAATTGTTACCTGGAGGTCCAGCAGTAGTTACAACTATAGGGGTGATATTCTTTTTAACTTTACTTACCTTAGGAATTGATTCAGCTTTTTCATTAGTTGAATCCAATATTACCGCTTTTGTAGATAAATTCAAGTGGGATAAAAGAAAAGTTACTCTATGGGTAATAGTTGTTTTGGGTATAGTAAGTTTACTTTTTACAACCAAAGGTGGTTTATATTGGCTTGATATAATTGACCATTATATAAACAATTATGGACTAGTCTTGGGAGGTATTTTAGAAGCCATTGTTATTGGTTGGTATTATTATCCTGAAAAGTTAAGAAGTTATGTTAACTCAGTTTCTGAATATAGGATTGGAAAATGGTGGAACACCATGATTAAATATATAGTACCAATCATATTAACTATATTTCTAATTTACAATTTTATTGGTGATATCACAAAACCATACGGAGATTACGCTCTGAGATACCAATGGTTAGGTGGTTGGGGGATGTTAATTGCTTTGCTTATTGTAGTTACTTTATTAAACAAGATAGGTAACAGAAATATCACAGAAGTTACCAATACAGATCAAGCCTTAGAAGAGAATTGAGAGGAGGAATTTAATATGACATCTTCAGCTATAGTTGTTCTTGTTATTGTCCTAGTAATTTTAGGCGGAGGATTATTTATCACGCTTAATAAAGCAATTAATTCTTCAAAAAATTCACAGAAGAAAAAGAAAAAGTAGTATCTTCTTACAAAAATATAAATAGAGTTCTTATACTAAAGTAGTGTGTTAAATTATATTTTTAATTTAACACACTACTTAATTTTCAGGTTTAATTAAGATCGGTCATCTCATATCAATATTAAATTATATGGAATCTGAAGGGAACCGCAGGCAAAGCTCTGGTTCGCAGAATTGGCCCATTGTTTTTTAACTGGCATACATGAATAGTCACAAACTTAATCATAATTCAAACGCGTGGTTTCGTCTGTTAGAGTTGGAGCCAAAAGTGTTTCCCATTCCGGTGAGTCCCAACTCTTTAAATTTGAGTGTGTTATGTAGTATTTTTGAGGTATAGGATGAGTTCCAATCACGACTTTTACGCCAAATTTTTCTTCTATGAATTTTTTGAAGTAAGAAACATAAGGACATGGAGGATACCCGACTATCATGCCTGTGGCTAAATGAATTACTTCTACTCCATTTTTTATCATTTCATCAGGAGAATATTCGATGTTTCCACCGGGACATCCACCGCACGTTGTATATCCGACTATTTCAACTTCCTTTTCCTTGTAAATTTCGAAAGCCCCTTCACGTTTTTTAAGAGATCTAAAACATTTTCCTCCTGCACATGTACGATAACGATCGCATATAATGATCCCTAACTTAATCTTTTCCATCATTTACCTCCTTCAACGGGATAAAAGTTTTTCAACACAAACATTCCCAGATAATCCCTAACCTTCCCACAATTTCACATAATATTTTAACACACTACTTAATTTTCAGGTTTAATTAAGGCCAGTTATCACATCTCAATGTTAAATTTTTATAATGAAATATTTTTCATGAAATTTTTTTCATATCGGCAATAATCGCTTCTAATCGCCAATAAACGGCTGTAATCGTCTGTAATCGAGTTTGACTTCTCTCGCTTATATGATTATAATTGAATTGTAGGATAAATAATGAAAAAGGGGGAGCAAATTATGAACTATGACAAAAAGTTTTCAAAAGTTGCAAAAACTGCAAAAGCAAGCATTATAAGGGAATTATTGAAGGTGGCTTCTGATCCGGAGATGATATCGTTTGGTGGGGGTGTACCTGATCCAGAGACTTTTCCTCGAGAAGAATTAGGAGAAATTGCTTCAAAAATTGTTAAAGAAGAATACAAAATAACACTACAGTATGGTCCCACTGAAGGAGATAACGAATTAAAAAATGCTTATATAAATCTACTAAAAAAACACGAAGGAATAGAAGGCGTATCCCCTGAGAATATGTTGATAACTGTTGGTTCCCAGCAAGCTTTGCAATTGATAGGTCTGGCCTTGCTAGATGAAGATTCTTACTGCGCTGTAGGAAAACCAGTATATTTAGGTGCAGTCAGCGCTTTTAGACAAATGTTTCCAAAGTTTTTGGAAATACCCTTGGAAGATGACGGAATGAATGTTGATATCCTTGAAGAAAAATTGGACGAATTGGTAAATAAGGGAGAAATTGATAAGTTTAAATTTGTTTACGTGGTACCTACATTTCAAAATCCTGCAGGAGTAAGTATGCCACTAGAAAAAAGAAAGAAATTAATTAACTTAGCACATAAATACGATTTTTTAATTCTTGAGGATGATCCATATGGTGCGTTGAGATTTGAGGGAGAACCAATTCCTTCGATTTACTCTCTTGACCCAGAAAGGACGATCTTATTGAATACCTTTTCCAAAATTTTGTGTCCAGGTATGAGAATTGGAATAATTATTGCTTCAACAGATTTATTAAGAAAGCTTACAATTATTAAACAGGGTGTAGATCTATGTACCCCAACTTTGACCCAGAGATTAGCAGCTAGATATCTTCAGGCTCATGATAGGATCGAACAGTTAAAACCCACGTTAGAACTTTATAAATCAAAAAAAGATACCATGTTGAATGTGTTAGAAAAGGAGTTCGGTGATATGCAAGGGGTAAGCTGGACTCGCCCCGAAGGTGGCCTATTCATATGGTTAACTTTTCCTGAATGGGTAGATACTATGGAAATGTTTGAAGAAGCAAAGAAGAACAAAGTATTGTACGTTCCAGGAGAGGCGTTTTATGTAAACGAGGTCGAAAAAAATCACATGCGATTATCTTTCTGCCTTCCTTCACACGAAGAAATAAAAGAGGGCATAAGAAGATTGAGAAAAGTTGTAGAAAATTATGTAAATGCGAATTCTATGCGGAGCAAATCCTAAAAAACTAATTGTAGGAGGAGCTTTATGTATAAAATATTGGTAATAAATCCAGGGGCAACGTCTACAAAGCTCTCACTTTTTGAGGATGAGAAAGAAGTAATCTCGGAAAGTATAGAGCATTCCAGTAATGAGATAGAAAATTGTAAAACGATTATGGATCAACTTCCTTTTCGTAAAAAATGTGTAGAGGAGTTTCTAAAAAGATACAACATATCTATCAATGAATTAGATGCGATAGCTGCTAGAGGTGGGATACTCCCTCCTATGAAAAGTGGGACTTACCGCGTGGATGAGAATATGGTTAATTACCTTAAAACCAAAACAAGAGTTGAACACGCATCGAACCTAGCTGCTGTAATAGCCTTTGAACTATCAAAGAATTCCTCGAAAGATTTACCTGTTTTCATCACTGATCCTATTTCTGTTGATGAGTTTATCCCCGAAGCGAGAATTTCAGGAATACCTCAACTTGAAAGGCACAGTTTATTTCACGCCTTGAATATGAAAATTGTCGCGAGATTTGCAGCAAAAGAATTGGACAAAGAATATGAAAAATGTAATTTTGTTATTGCGCATTTAGGTGGCGGAATCTCTGTTGGTGCGCAAAGAAAAGGCCTTATGATCGATGTTAACAACGCAACAGATGAAGGACCTTTTAGTTCCCAAAGAACGGGAGAATTACCAATGGGGGACCTTGTAAAATGGATTTTTAAAAATATGCATTCATACTCCAAAAATGATGTCAAATCTACATTTGTAGGAAAAGGAGGTTTGTTTGCATATTTAAAAACAGCAAGTTTAAAAGATGCCTTAAAACTTGCCGAAAAAGATGAATATGCAAAATTAATTGTAGAAGCCATGGCTTATCAAGTTGCAAAGGAAATAGGTGGGATGGCAGCAATTCTGGGTGGAGATCTCGATGCAATTGTCTTAACTGGTGGAATGGCTCATAGCGATTACTTTGTTGAATTGATCAAAAGAAGGATCGATAAATTAGGTGTGGTAATGGTTTATCCTGGGGCCTATGAAATGGAAGGTCTCGCTCTAGGAGCTTTGAGAGCACTTAATCAATTAGAAAACACAAAGGTATGGGAGGGTGAAAATATTTTATGAAAATTGAGAGTATAAGTCAAATTATAGAATTAGTAAAAAATGAACACAAATCAAAAACGGTTGCGGTGGCAGCAGCTGAAGATGATGTTGTCTTGAAAGCTGTTCAAAAAGCTAAAGAAATCGATTTATGTAACTTTATCTTGTATGGTGATAAAGAAAAAATTCAACAGATATCAGAAGAAATTGGACTTGATACTACCAACATAGAAATCAGAAATGCTTCAACCCCTCTTGAAGCAGCAAAAGGAGCAATACAAGCCGTTGCCAATGGAGAAGCCGATCTGCCTATGAAAGGAAAACTGACCACCTCAGAGATTTTATCGGTATATTTAAAGGATGAATATGGTTTAAAAACTGGAAAAACAATGAATTTAGTTTGTGCCTTTGAAATACCCAGATACCACAAGTTGTTGATAATCTCTGATGCTGGTATGGTGATCGCTCCAACTCTTGAACAAAAAGTTGATATTATAAATAACGCTGTGTCAGTCGCCCATAAGTTAGGTATAGAAACACCAAAAGTTGCTGTTGTAGGGGCATTAGAGCAGGTTAATCCAAAGATGCCTGCAACAGTAGAAGCAGCAATATTAACACAAATGAACAGGAGAGGTCAGATAAAGGGTTGTATAGTAGACGGACCATTCGCTATGGACAACGCCATATCTAAAGAATCAGCTATACACAAAGGAATAAACAGTGAAGTCGCTGGAGATGCGGATATATTGATCATGCCAGATATAGAAGCGGGAAATATATTGTATAAGACCTTAGTATATTTCGCCGATGCAAAGCTGGCAAGTTCAATTGTAGGGGGCAAAAAACCGGTTGTTTTGACCTCTAGAGCCGATAGCGATGAATCCAAACTCAACGCTATAGCGTTTTCAATTTTAATGTCTTAAATTTAAAAAGGAGAATTCATATGTATAAAATTCTCGTTATAAATCCAGGGTCCACATCGACCAAAATTGCTGTTTATGAAGATGAAAATCAAAGGCTAAAAAAAGTCATCGATCACGATGTCAATGAATTGAAAAAATACAAGAGTGTTGCCGATCAATACGAATTTAGGAAGAATACGATTTTACAGTTTTTGAATGAAGAAGGAATAAACTTACACAGTTTTTCAGCCATCATTGGGCGCGGAGGGCTTTTAAGACCTATACCAAGTGGGACTTATGAAATAACCGATCAGATGCTAGAAGAATTGCAAAGTGCTAAATACGGAGAACACGAATCGAATTTAGGGGCTCTTATAGCAAACGAACTAGCTGAACAGATTGGTGTAAAAGCTTATATAGCCGATCCCGTTGTGGTGGATGAGATGGAAGATATAGCAAGAGTTTCAGGTCATCCTTTCTTTCAAAGAAAATCGATTTTTCATGCTTTAAATCAAAAAGCTGTGGCAAGATCACTCAGTGAAAAACTAGGTCGCAATTATTATGACTTGAATCTCATCGTTGTTCATATGGGCGGGGGAATATCCATTGGAGCACACAAAAAAGGCATGGTAGTTGATGTTAACAACGCGCTTGATGGAGACGGTCCTTTTACCCCTGAAAGATCAGGAACGTTACCCCTTGTTGGGTTTATAGACCTTTGCTACTCAGGAAAGTATTCTGAAGGTGAAATAAGGAAGCTCATAAAAGGTAATGGAGGGTTAATTGCTTATTTAGGTACCAACGATGTGAGAGAGGTAGTAAAAAGAATAAAAAGCGGGGATAAAAAGGCCGAATTAGTGTATTCTGGATTGATACATCAAATTGTCAAATGGATAGGAAAAATGTCTGCTGTATTGAATTTTGACGTTGATGCCATAGCTTTAACTGGAGGAATAGCATATGAAAATGAATTTCTTGTCCCACAAATAAAAGAAAAAGTAAGTTTTATCGCTCCGGTTTATGTGTTTCCTGGAGGAGACGAAGAAAAAGCTTTAGCCCTAGCAGCGCTTAGAGTACTAAAAAAAGTAGAACCAGCAAAAATCTACTAATAAGGGAGCTCTAAATCAATGTTGAAGAATTTATTAAAAGATTATCAAGTTCATATTTTTATTGGAATGTTTGGTTCTGGAAAAACGGAAGTTTCTATGAACATAGCAATGGAATTAAAAAAGGAGCACAAAAATGTGGCCATTGCGGATTTGGATATTATAAGCCCGTACTTTCGGGTGCGAGATAAAATTGAAGAATTGAATCGAAAAGATATTAAGGTAATCACTCCCCCAACAAAATACTTGCACGCAGATGTTCCCATCGTTCCTGGTGAAATAGGAGGATACATAACAAACCAAGATTATAAAACGGTAATAGATGTAGGAGGAAACGAAGACGGTGTAAAAGTTTTAGGGTCTTTAAAAAATTATATAGATAATGCAAATTGTGCCCTGTACTTTGTAATCAACACGAGAAGACCTTTTATGGATACTAAGGAATATATAATAAAAAATTTGCAATCCTTGGAAAGTAGCTCACGATTAAAAATTAATTATTTAGTTGTAAATTCAAACATTCAAAATGAAACAACTAAAGAAATCATACAAGAAGGAGAAAACATAATAGAAGAAGTATCCAACATAACAAATATCCCCGTTGCATTTACAGTAGTATCAAAAGATTTGGAAGATAAGATAAATACCAAGTTCGAAAAATTTGTGATTCAAAGATTTTTTGGAGATTATGGTTTTTGAGTGCTCTGAACGAGTTACAGAATTAAAGAATAAACACCCATTTCTTTATAGATCTTGCAGGGTTAAGGGATCCCAGGTTCCTTCCTTAGAAGGGTAGGGAGTGGTGGCAAGTAGATAAAAATTCTTTTATCCTTATGGGTGGGGAGCGGGGCGAAGGGGCGCTAAAACAGGCTTCACAACTTCTAAAGTCAGTAAAAATTGAATGATTGGAGGGAAAACGATGAAAGAAACAAAATTCTCAATTGATATTGATAAAGAAAGATGCAAAGGATGTGGACTATGTATTGAAGCTTGTCCCAAGGATGTCTTAGAATTTTCTAAAGGGTACAATAGCAAAGGGTATCATCCAGCACAAGTTAAGAACGTTGAAAATTGTATAGGATGTGGTTTTTGCTATCAAATGTGTCCTGATGTATGTATAACTGTAAAAGTATTAGAAAAGGCAAGGAGTTGATTTTTATGGAAAAAGCCGAAAAAGTTATGGTTAAAGGTACCGAAGCAATAGGTGAAGCTGCAGTAAGAGCAGGATGTAGATTATATTTTGGCTATCCAATTACTCCACAAAGTGAATTAACAGAATACATGGCAAGAAGATTACCTGAGGTAAATGGAACTTTTTTACAAGCTGAAAGCGAAGTGGCAGTTTCAAATATGATATATGGAGCAGCTAGCACTGGAAAAAGAGTTATGACTTCCACTTCTTCCCCTGGATTCTCTTTAATGCAAGAAGGGGTTTCTTACATAGCAGGGGCTGAACTTCCATGCGTTTTTGTAAACGTTGTGAGAGGTGGACCAGGATTGGGAGATATACAACCAGCGCAATCAGACTATTTTCAAGCCACAAAAGGTGGTGGGCATGGCGATTATAAGTTGATCGTGTATGGTCCTGAATCCCTTCAAGAAGCTGTTGAATTGACTATTCGAGCTTTCGATGTAGCCGATAAGTACAGAATACCGGTGTTACTATTGACAGATGGATTACTTGGTCAAATGATGGAACCAGTGAAATTCCCCAGCTTTAAAAATCTAAACACTTTACCCGATCATTCAGATTGGGCATTGACTGGAACCAAAATGCAGCGAGAACCACACAGAGTTACATCCTTTGATTTGGACCCTGTAAAATTAGAAAAAATGAATATTCAAAGACATGAAAAATACAAAACAATAGTAAAAGAAGAAAAATTATTTGAAGAATATAAATTAAACGATGCAGAAGTTGTGCTGGTTGCCTATGGAACGATGGGAAGAATAGTTAAATCAGTTGCGGATACTGCCAGAGAGAAAGGCGTAAAAGCAGGGGTATTTCGCCCAATAAGTTTATGGCCATTTCCATATGAAGAATTGGGAAGATACACTGAAAACGCTAAATTGTTCTTCACCGTAGAAATGAGTTTCGGTCAGATGGTGGAGGATGTAAGACTGGCAGTCAACGGAAAAAAACCAGTAGAATTTTATGGAAGAACGGGTGGAGTAGTTCCAACCCCAGGAGAAGTATTGGCAAAATTAATGGAATTAGTTTAAAGGAAGGTGAGATTAATGGCCTATGCAGAAAGATTTAAAGCACCAACCTCATTAAGTGAAAAAGAGTTTACATATTGCCCAGGATGTTCTCACGGAATTGTTCATAGATTGATTGCTGAAGTAATCGATGAGTTGGAAATACAAGGTAAAACCATAATGGTTGCACCTGTTGGATGTTCCGTATTTGCTTATGAATTTTTTGATGTAGATGGCACCGTAGCAGCTCACGGAAGGGCACCTGCGGTAGCTACTGGTATCAAAAGAGCAAGTCCAGATAACGTTGTTTTTACATACCAAGGGGACGGTGATTTAGCAGCTATTGGAACCGCAGAAATAATACATGCTGCCAATAGAGGTGAACGTATTACAACAATTTTTATAAACAATGCTATATACGGTATGACAGGAGGACAAATGGCACCAACTACCCTTTTAGGAATGAAAACCACAACTAGCCCATATGGAAGAAGAGAAAATATTGAAGGGTATCCTATTCATGTTTCAGAGGTTCTAAAAGAATTGTCAGGAGTTGCGTTTCTAGCTCGTACAAAAGTTACAACTCCGCAAGACGTAATAAAAACAAAAAAGTATATAAAAAAGGCTTTTTATGCTCAACTCAATAATATAGGTTTTGGTTTAGTTGAAGTTTTATCAACATGCCCCACTAATTGGGGATTAACACCCATAGAATCTATGAAGTGGTTGGAAGATAATATGGTAAAAGAGTTTCCTTTAGGTGTATATGTTGATAAAGTGGGAGATGTTCGCTAGTCATCTTATATTCCCTTGTTCTTACAAATATCAAAGGGAATAAATAAATGGAGGTGTTTTTATGTCATACCATGGGTTAATAGCCGCCGGTTTTGGTGGACAAGGTGTAATGCTTTTCGGTCAAATAATTTCTTTAGCGGCTATGATTGATGGAAAATATACCACATGGCTTCCATCATATGGACCTGAAATGCGAGGTGGAACTGCAAACTGTACGGTAATAATTTCTGATGAATACATTGCGTCACCGGTGTTAGATGAACCGAATGAAGTTGCTGCGTTCAATATTCCGTCTATGATAAAATTTGAAAAAGCATTGAAAGAGAATGGGCTATTGTTGATCAACTCTTCTGTGATCGATAGAAAACCAGAAAGAAAAGACATACATTTAGTTAAAGTACCTGCTAATGAAATAGCGGACGAACTAGGTAATTTAAAAGTTTTAAATATGGTTATGCTTGGAGCTTACTTAAAAGCAACACAAGCAGTCAGCTTTGAAGCCGTAGAAGAAGCTTTAAAAGAAAAATTAACAGGGAAAAAGGGAAAATTGTTAGAAATAAACCTAAAGGCAATAAAAGCGGGTATGAAAGAAACTGTAAAATAAGAAAATAATATAATAAATGCTGGAAATTTTCCAGCATTTATTATTCTTGATGGCGGAGAGAGTGGGATTTGAACCCACGGACAGCTTTTAACCGTCACACGCTCTCCAGGCGTGCGCCTTCGACCACTCGGCCATCTCTCCATAATAGTTATTAACTTTTCCGAAATTTATTATATCATAATAATCCCTTACCGTCAACCATTCACAGAACTAATTGTCGTTATATTTTAGATAATCCCAAATTAGGAACAACATCCAAATCTAACGTATCAAACATGTTTCTTATATACTTTTCGTACCCAGCACGGCATATCATCGCTGCATTATCAGTACATAACGATTGTCTTGGATAATAGATATTCAATTTGTCTTTAAAAGTATTTAATTTTTCTCTCAACAGAGAGTTTGCGGCAACTCCTCCTGCTATTACAATATCTTTTATATTTTCTTTAATTGCAAATTTAGTAACTTTATAAACAAGGGTGTCTATTATTGCTTCTTGAAATGAAGCAGCTATATCTTCTTTTTTTGCCTCCGGATAATCTCTTACAAAATACAAAACAGATGTTTTTAAGCCAGAAAAAGAAAAGTCATATCCTTTGTTGTACAATGGTCTAGGAAAATCGTACAATTTTTGAGCCTTTTTTGAAATTTCATCTATAACTGGTCCTCCCGGATAACCCAAATCCAAAATCCTAGCGACTTTATCAAAAGCTTCTCCCGCTGCATCATCACGTGTTTCCCCTATTATTTCAAAGTCCAAATAATCTTTAACCAGCAAAATTGCTGTATGTCCCCCGGAAACTAATAATGTGACAAAAGGAGGTTTCAGTTTTGGGAATTCAAGAAAGTTAGCATATATATGACCCATTAAATGATTTACACCAATTAATGGTTTACCCAAGGATAAAGACATCCCCTTAGCAAAACTTACCCCAATAAGTAAGGCCCCGATTAATCCAGGGCCAAAAGATACACTAACTGCATCTATGTCATTTGGGGTAATTTGTGCCTCTTCGAAGGCTTTTAAACTTAATTTGTACAAAACTTCGACATGTTTTCGAGCGGCAACTTCTGGTACAACTCCTCCAAATATCTTATGAACATCGATCTGTGAATAAACTAAATTAGAAAGCAATTGATCTTTTCCTTTTAATATTGCCACCGCAGTTTCATCACATGAAGTTTCTACTCCAAAAATAATCGGATCTTTTTCACTTTCTAATATGTTCAAGCGCTTTCCTTCCTTTTGACGGCTGGTTTTTTCTTAGTTACTACCTCTTCATCTATAACGATTTTGTTAATTTTATTTTTTATCTCAGGGGCTTCATACATTATATCGAGCATTATTTCTTCAAATATTGTCTTTAATGCCCTTGCACCTGTGCCTCGTTTCAAGGCTTGCGAACATATCTCTTTCATAGCTTCTGTTGTAATTTCTAGCTCTATACCTTCTATTTCCAACATCTTTTGATATTGCTTAAATAATGCATTCTTTGGTTCCATGGCAATTTTAACGAGGTCTTCTTGATCCAAATCGTTAAGGGTTGCAACTACAGGGAATCTACCTACAAACTCAGGAATTAATCCATACTTAATAAGATCATCTTGAACAATATTTCTTAAGATCTCGCCATCTCTTTGTTTATTATTACTTTTTATGTCAGCTCCAAATCCTAAAGAAGAATCCTTTACCCTGTGTTTTATTATGTCTGTTAAACCGTCAAACGCCCCTCCTGCAATGAAAAGGATCTTTGAGGTGTCTATTTGGATAAATTCTTGGTAAGGATGTTTCCTTCCTCCTTGAGGGGGAACGTTAGCTAAAGTTCCTTCAACTATTTTAAGTAATGCTTGTTGTACTCCTTCACCAGAAACGTCCCTAGTGATTGAAGGGTTTGGCGATTTCCTAGCTATTTTATCAATTTCATCAACATAAATTATTCCTTTTTCAGCTTTTTTTACGTCATAATCACAAGCTTGCAAAAGTCTTAGTATAACGTTTTCAACGTCATCTCCAACATAACCAGCTTCAGTTAATGTTGTAGCATCTGCAATTGCAAAGGGGACGTCTAATATCTTAGCTAAAGTTTGAGCGATCAAGGTCTTTCCAGTACCTGTAGGCCCAATCATTAAAACGTTAGATTTATCTAACTCAACATCATTGATATTCTTTGAAGAATATATTCTTTTGTAGTGATTGTAAACAGCAACAGAAATTATTTTCTTAGCTGTTTCTTGACCAATTACATATTTATCTAGTTCTGATTTTATCTGTCGTGGAGTTGGAAGAGTTTTAACTTTTGCTTCAGCCTTTTCCCCGTTTTTTGTTTTATTCTCTTCAACTAACTCTTGAAAAAGGTTTATACACTCGTCACAGATATAAATACCGTTAGGGCCTGCAATTAAAGCTTCTGCTTGGCTTGATGGTTTCCCACAAAAAGAGCAATACTTTTCTGACATCAATGATTCCTCCTGTTATACGTTTCTTACTTGTTTGAAGATTCAAACTTATTATACCATTTTTATGTTAAGATAAATTTATAATAAACTCATGTATTTATCGCCACTATCAGGAGCAACGGTAACAATTCTTCTACCTTTTCCCATTCTATCGGCTAATTTAATCGCTGCCAATATATTTGCACCCGAAGATATTCCTACAAATAATCCTTCCTCTTTTGCTAATTTTTTTGTCATTTCAATAGCTTCTTCGTCATCTATCTGCATTACTTCATCTATTAGATTCTGATCCAAATTATCTGGAATGAATCCCGCTCCTATACCTTGAATCGTGTGTTTACCAGGGTTACCTCCAGATATGACGGGTGAATTGGTTGGTTCTACTGCCACTATTCTAACACATTCTGAGAATGCTTTTTTTAACGCCCTTGCTACCCCGGTTATTGTTCCACCAGTTCCCACCCCTGCAACAAAGGCATCTAAAGAATAGTCCATCTGTTTGATAATTTCTGGTCCCGTAGTTACTTCATGTGAATATGGATTGGCAGGATTTGAGAACTGATTGGGCATATATCCTTTTGTTTCGTTCACAATATCTAAAGCCTTGTTAATTGCCCCTTTCATTCCTTGATCAGCGGGAGTAAGTATCAATTCGGCACCAAAAAACTTTAAGATTTTCTTTCTTTCTTCACTCATGCTTTCAGGCATAGTTAATATGACTCTATAACCTCTGCTTCTACCAATTGCTGCCAAAGCTATACCGGTGTTTCCGCTCGTGGGTTCGACAATTATATTTTGGCTCTCATTAAGCTTGTTCTTAATTTCACCATCACTTATCATAAAAAAAGCGGGCCTATCTTTTATACTACCTGCGGGATTATTTTTTTCTAATTTAACAAAAACTCTTCCAGGTTGAATAATCTTTGATAAGGTAATAATTGGAGTGTTCCCTATCGAGGTGTAAATCAAAAGATCACCTTCCATCAATCTTATATTATTTCAGATTAGATCAAAAAAATCATCTTACTCTTGCATATGTTTTCAGACGTTCCTAGATGAATTATCTAAATTACAAAATCCGAGTTTATTGTATTGTTTAAGTCATAGTAATTAGAAGATGGACAATTGGTTTTTTTGATCTTTGCTGGTACCCCAACTGCCAAAGATTTAGGTGGCACATCCATTAAAACAACGGAATTAGCACCAATGACCGATTCATCTCCTATGTATATGTGTCCAAGGACCTTAGCCCCAGCACCGATCATCACATTTTTACCAACTATCGGATGTCTTTTACCTGTAGTGACATTTTTAGCTCCCAGAGTTACCCCGTGATAGATCAACGTTCCACTACCTACACTCGCAGTTTCTCCAATAACAACACCAAAACCGTGGTCAATGACTACTCCAGGTTCAATATAGGCTGCGGGATGTATATCCATAGAATGTAATACCTTACTCAACACATATATAACGTAAGCAAGAGGATATATCTTGTACCTATAAAAGAAATTGGCAAAACGGTAAGCCATCAATCCATGAAAAGGGATCGAAGTGAAAAATACCTTCCACTTGTTTTTTGCAACCGGATCCTTTTTTATGTACATATCTAAATCTTTTGACAAAGCTTTGAAAATTCTTCCAAAATCCTTAAAAAAATTTAAAATACCTTTCATGCAATCACTCCCCGGCTAAATTAAATATAACTAAAATTGTCGCTATTACAACACGAATTATATCTTAATTTCTTTTCAAGAGAAAGATGATTTCCTAAATTACTGTTAACGCTTCTTCTCTGTAAGATGATTAAATTAAGTTAGCTTTTTGAACTCTTGAACTAAAAAACTGGCTCTTTTTTCGTTTTTCTTTTCTTCTAATACTAATTCTTTCGGTGATAGGTAAACTCTTAAATTTTCTGACATTCTAGATAAAATTGAACGAATTTTCCTAGTATGTATTGTGATTAAATATTGATTTTCAAAAGAATAAGGCAATTTAAAAGAAATTTTTGAATTGTTGTTTTCTTTATAAATGTAACTATTTCCTTTATTTAACAGTAAGTAGGCAATATTACTTTCAGAGAAGGTTACATATAATTTTGATAGTACCTTTTTTAATTCCTTTGTGTTGATTTCTTTTTCTTCAACAAAACTGTTTTGCGTTACCAACAAATTCTTATTGTAAGAAGGGATCGATGAACATATTTTGATGAATATTCCGGGGACTCTTAATACTATATCTTTTTTGTTTATACCAAATTCAAGGATAGAACTTTTTTTCAAAAGATTTAAAGACTTAACTATATGTCTTGCTGAAATAAACGGAATTTCTCTATGAAACTCCTCACGAACATTCCCGTAGATGCTGTTCAATTTATAATAATTACTCAAATAACCAAAAATTAAATTATCATTGAACGTGAAAAAGTCAATGACATCTCCTTCGTTGGCAGAAGCAGAAACAAAATCGAGTTTATTAAGAAAAGACCCTATCTCTTTTTTGCTTAATAAAGTAAACTCTCTACTGACCTCTATTTGTTTGGTATCCATCTTTTCTATTTTACTATTCAATGTGATCCCTTGAATTTCAAAGGATATAAGCTTATCTTCTACAGTTATTTTAACCAAAGAATCATCTTTTAATTTCGTATCCCTTATAATCCCCTTTAAGTATTGAATTGGAACGGAAGCAACTCCATCAAACGGGAGGAATTCTTTGGTAACATTCAGATATATCTTCGCACATCCATCTGTCGCATAAATTTTAAGAGCTCTGTCATAATAAAAGTAAGCATTTCTGAAGGAGGGTTCAACGGAACCACAGAATGCGTCAAGAAGTTTTGTAATAGTTTTTAATTCAACATAAGTCAACCAACCTTCCATTTATTTCATCCTCTAAAAAGTGACATTTGATTTGTTTCTGGTAAGTTTTTCAACACACCTAATTCCCTTAAAGTTTCTACATTTGTTTTGTTACATCCACTCTTTGCAGCAAAATCTTCTATGGATTTAAACCCATTTTCTCGTGATTTAATGATATTTTCTGCAGCTTTTTCGCCTAGATTCGGAACCTTGATAAAAGGCACAATAAGAGAATTTCCATCTATTAAAAACTTCTTTGAATCAGACTTGTACAAATCAACCATGGTGAAATTAAACCCTCTGAGCATCATTTCCAATGCTAACTCCAAAACAACCATCTCATTTTTTTTACGAACATCCAAATCCATATTACGGAGTTCAAATATTCTTCTCTTAATAGCCTCGCGACCGGAGAAAATGACTTTTAAGTTGAATTCATCACCTTTGACGGTGAAATATGTAGAATAAAAAGCTAATGGATAATGAACTTTAAACCATGCGATTCTAAAGGCCATACTAACGTAAGCAGCCGCATGAGCTTTTGGAAAGAGGTATTTAATTTTTTGGCAAGAGATGATGAACCATTCCGGTACTTTTAATTCTTTCATTAGTTCAATATCTTCTGCGTCTATACCTTTACCTTTTCTTACCTTTTCCATTATTGAAAAAGCACTTTTTGGTGGTGCGCCTTTAGATAATAAATAATTCATTATATCGTCTCTACAAGAAATTACCTCATCTAAAGTTGCAACCTTCCTATCTATCCAGTTTTTAGCTATTCCGGACCATACATCAGTTCCATGAGATAAGCCAGATATTCTTACCAATTCAGAAAAACTCTTCGGTCTTGTGTCTTCCAACATCCTTCGAACAAAGGTAGTACCAAATTCTGGGACCCCTAACGTTCCAACAGTTGTACCCAATTCATTTTTTAAGTCTATTTTCAAAGCTTTTGTGGAAGAGAACAAACTCAAGGTTTTCTTATCGTCCATGGGGATTGCCATGGGGTCTACTCCAGTTAAATCTGACATCATTTTAATGAATGTGGGGTCATCGTGTCCAAGCGCATCTAATTTTACAAGATCGTTATGTATTACGTGGTAATCAAAATGAGTGGTTTGAACATTAGCTTTATTATCATTGGCAGGGAACTGAATCGGTGTATAATCGTAAACTTCCTCTTCTTTTGGCACTATCATGAGTCCACCGGGGTGTTGTCCTGTTGTCCGTTTCACCCCTGTTATCGCTTTGACTATTCTCGTTATCTCACTATTTTTTACAATTCCCTGCTCTTCACAATATTTCTTAGCGAAACCAAAGGCAGTTCTATCTGCAATCGTTGATATAGTACCTGCCCGAAAAACATGATCTTCTCCGAACATTTTTTCTATGTATTTATGTGCTATATTTTGATAATCTCCAGAAAAATTCAAATCTATATCAGGTATTTTGTCACCTTCGAATCCCATGAATGTTTCAAAAGGAATATCTTGGCCATCTTTTTTCATTTTTGTTCCGCATTTTTCACATTTTTTATCGGGAAGATCATAGCCAGAACCTATCTCCTTATTATCAAAAAATTCTACATTTTTACAATTTGGACATATGTAATGAGGAGGGAGAGGGTTTATCTCCGTTATTCCCAGCATTGTAGCCAATAAAGAAGAACCAACAGACCCCCTGGAACCAACCAAATATCCATCCTCTAGGGATTTTTGTACTATTTTTTGAGCTATTAGATACAGTACCGCATATCCATGTTTTATGATAGATTCCAGTTCTCTATTCAATCGGCTTTCAACAATTTCTGGTAAAGGATTTCCATATATCTCATAGGCCTTTTTCTTTGCAATTTCTTCTATTTCCACTTCTGCATTCTCTATCTTGGGAGGATGCAGTTTGTTACTAAGCGGCTTTATTGATTCTACCTGATCTGCGATCTCATTAGTATTGGTTATGACTATTTTCTCGGCTATTTCTTTATCTCCAAAAATTCTTTGAGCTTCATCTACCATCTCATCAGTTGTACGCAAGTATCTGTGTGCAATGGAAGTTTTTCTCTTTTCTGCAACTTTTAATGCGTTGTAAAATATTTGGTCTTCTTTATCTAGATAATGAGCGTTTGAAACCATTACAACGGGCATGTTTAATTCGTTGCCAAGGTTATATATATCTTTATAAATCTTTTTTAACTGCTCTTCTGAAATAGATCGTTCTGATAAGGCATCCAATGGGGTCAATTCCAGATAATCGTAAAACTTGGCTATTTCGATAATTTCATCATGAGATCCACCCCTAAGATAGGTTTGAAAGATTTCTCCTTCTTCTGCTCCACTACCTATCAGCAAACCTTCTCTCATTCGGGATAATTCACTTTTTAAAATTCTGGGTACTCTGTAAAAATATTTTACGTGGGCATTTGAAACTAGTTTATAAAGATTCTTGAGTCCGATTTTGTTCTTTACCAAAATAGTCATAGTACTTGGTCGGATTCTTCTAAAATCTATGAATTTTTGTAATTTTTCAAGATCCGACAACATTTCCACATTTTTAGGTTTTGCCATTTCTATAAGTTTTAAAAACACTAAAGCGGTTATATTTGCATCTTCATGAGCCCTATGGTGTTCAAAATTTCCAAGCTTTAACTCCTCAACTACCTTATCCAACCCATACCCTTTTAAAGTTAACAAGGATTTCGAAAGGGCTAAAGTATCTATATAGGTCTGTTCAAAGTGTTCGTTATAAACTTTTCTAACCCATTCCCGTATAAAACGGTAATCAAAATCAGCGTTATGGGCAACTAACACCGTGCCTTCTATGAAACTCAAAAATTGAGGTAGGACTTCCTCTATCGGCTTTTCAACTTCCAACATCTGATTTGTTATACCTGTAAAATTACTTGTAAAGTTTGAGACAGGTTTTCTGGGCTTAATTAAACGATGAAACTTAGACACGATTTTCAGGTTCTTTATTTTTACAGCACCTATCTCAATTATTTCGTGCATAGCAGGTTCTAATCCTGTGGTTTCCAAATCGAAAACAACAAATTCAGTTTCACTTATTTTTTTATCTTCCGTCAGCAAACTTATAATGTTGACAAATTCATCAACGACATAGGCTTGCATACCAAAAATAGGTTTTATACCTTCTGCAACAGCTTTTTCATAAAATTCTGGAATACTCTGAACGACCCCAGAATCGGTTATAGCTACCGCTTTATGGCCCCAATTTTTTATGGTCTTTACTACTTCCCCCACGTCGAGTAACCCTTCCATCGCACTTAGTTTTGAGTGTAAATGAAGCTCTACCCTTTTTGTGGGGTAGTTATCTTTCCTTTCAAGGGTTTCTTCTTTTAACTTAACTATATTCATAGGTCTAATTGCAAATTCATGACTAAAAGAATCGTAAAAAATAATACCTTCAATTAATACGTTATCTCCCTCATCTAATTCTTTGTTTAAATTATTAGCCGTTTCAGAAAAGGTTTTTACAACAGCGGAACTTTTTTTATCAGTAATGAAAAGAGTAGATACAGGCCCTTTTTCATTGTACTCTTTGTAGAATATTTTCCCGTTAACTACAACGTTACTTCCTTCATTTGAAGGAAGCATCGATAACGGTAGTGGTACTTTTTTAAAATCCCTCCCCATAATCACGTCCCTTTCTGTATCGGCTAATTTTTTCGAAATATCGGAATTAGACATTAAGTTACTATCATGGGAATCAGACCTGTCATAACCTTTATCAATAAAAGTGGGTTTTAAACTTTCATCTATAATAAATTCATAAGGGATTCTGCCACCGAGATATTTAAATAAAATATTATCCAATTCTTCTTTTTCCTTTGTTAATCTGTTTTTTACTATCGGCGAGTACGTTTTAAATACTATTTTGTTTTCTTGAAAATATTCAGGCTTTAAAAGTCTTAGATAATCTTTTAAACGATGATTCATTATCAATTGTTGCCAATTTCTAACAATAAATTCAGGTCCTTCATCATTTGTAAAAGAGATTTTGACATCTCTCTTGAGAAGTCTAGTAAAGAAAAGCTTCAATGAAGCCTCATCGATATCCTTACCTATATCCTGTAAATTGATTTCTGCCTCCTCATCTTTTACAATGATTTCTCCACTTATTTCAAAAGGAATAAAACCTACATTTTCCATCAAGAAATTTTTAATATCTTGCATTTTTGAAGCTCCTCCTAAAATTTCCATGACAAAAAGCTGTGGCTAACGCATCTGCTGCATCATCTGGAGTTGGCGTTTTTTCCAACTTCAATAATAATTTTAAGGTTCTCTGTATCTGCCCTTTTTCAGCTCTTCCATATCCTGTAACAGCCTGTTTTATCTGAAAAGGTGTGTATTCATAAATCGGTATATTTTCTTTTTCTAAACAAAGTAGAATAACACCTCTCGCCTCTCCTACCTGTATGGCGGTTGCAACGTTTTTAAAGAAATATAATTTTTCTACAGCAGACTCATCAGGCTTATAGGTTTCTATTAAATTTCTAAGTTGTTCGTCTATGTTCAGTAACCTTTTTGGAAGTTCGTCTTCCTTGCTGGTATATATTACGCCATAATCAATCAAGTTGAACCTGTTACCTTTTTTTTCAAGGACACCGTATCCTATCCTTCCGTAGCCGGGATCTATTCCCAAAATTACCATTAAAACACACTCCAAATACATTCAATTTCTTCTATATCTTTGGGGATTTCTCTAGATAAATTTTCGCATCCATTCTCAGTTATAAGAAGATCGTCTTCTATGCGAACCCCGATACCCTCTTCTTGTATATACAAACCAGGTTCATTGGTAACGACCATTCCTGGTTTTAAAGGAATATTCCTATCTCCTACGTCATGGGTATCCAAACCTAAAAAGTGACTCACAGAATGAAAGTAATATTTTGAAAGTTCTTCATCAGAGTGAATCAATCCTATTTTTTTACAACTATCTGCTAACGATTTCTTGGCAATTTCATTCAATTCAAAAAGGGTTAAACCTGGTTTGGCTTGTGATTGAACTTCTTTCTGGGCATCTAGTACAATTTGGTAAATTTCTGCTTGTCTTGGAGAAAACTGTCTACTTATGGGGAAAGTTCTTGATATATCCCCACTATAATAATTATATTGTGCCCCCAAGTCCAACAATACTAAATCGCCCTCTTGTGTTTTTCGGTTGTTTGCAGAGTAATGTAAAATCGTAGAATTTGGTCCTGAGGCTACTATTGGTTTAAAAGCGAAATCTTTTACCCCGTTTTTTCTCAAAGAAAAATCAAAATATGCTTCGAGCTCGTACTCGTACATTCCAGGCTTTGAATTTTTTATTATGTTCAAAATCCCTTCTCTTGTAATTTCAATGGCTTTCTTAATATTATTGATTTCTTCTTCATCTTTAATAGTCCTCAATTCTGCGATTTTTGCTGAAACATCTTTTATACTAACATGTGGAAATAATCTTTGTGTTTCTTGAGCAATTTGCTTTTCTTTTGTCATATTCTCCCAATGAGGAGATTTTAAATACAAATATACATTTTTAATATTAGACCTTGATAGGGTGTCTCCAATATATCCATTTAATTCGTCCAAAAAAGATATATCTTCTTCTTGAATTTTACTAAACTTAGAACAGTGTTCTTTACTTGGTTTTTCACCAACCCATCTAGCTAACTTTGGATCGTTTCTTTCTATGAACAGTTTTTCAACTGTTTTTGATTCGGTTTTGTAAATTAATAAATAAGCGTTTTCTATATCTAAATCCGTAAAATAGTAGAAGTTTCGATCAGGGGTAAAGCTATAGGTTTCGTCTGCGCTTTTTACTGGGCTTTTTCCTGAGTAAAGAATCAACATCGAACCTTCTTCCAAACCGTTCATTATTTTTTCTCTTCTACTTTTTACATCAGCCATACTGACTCCTCCTAATCCCAAAAAATCGTCTGGTCTTTAGAAACTCTAAAATATTATTTAGCGCCCCTTCGCCCCGCTGCCCACCCTTATTTTATTTTTCTAAATGCCTAGATCTGTTTTAAATTTTCTCTTTTTATTATATCATTAAAATGTGATACTTTTATTCTAAAGAAATAACATTTTTAGACGATAAAAGTTTAAGAGTCAGAAAAAAAAGGAGTGAATACAATGTTTGATGAGGAGAATATAAAGTTGAGAATAAGCGGTGTAAAAACTTTTGATTTAGATATTCCAGCAGATAAGTACAATACTTTTGAAGAGATGGTGCAAGATTATATTAACAAAACAAAAGGCGTTTTAACTAAAATAACGATCAATGAAAAAGAAATCCCTTTAAATTATTACGATGAAATAAAAGATTCTTTCTTTGAAGGTGGAGAAGAGGTAGAGTTGGAATTTACTTCAAAAAAAGAAGTTTTATTCGATCTTATCTCTCAATCACTTGAATATATTAGTAAGGTTAGGGAAAATTTAGAAAGGGTTTCAAAAGAAGTTTTGTTGAATACAAATGAAGGTCATACCATGCTTAACAGTATTGCAGAAGGTTTGCAAGCTCTATTAGACGTCATAGAACAAACACGAGCTTTCAGCGAGGAAGATTTTTACAATTCTGGAGATTTGAATAACGTACAAAATGTTGTCCAAGATATAATTAGATCTCAAGGTGAACAAGATTATTTGGAGCTTTCAGACATCATTGAATTTGATTTCAATGAAGTTTTGTCGACCTTTGAAACGATTTTAAAAAATGCTCAAAAAACTCTTGAGAAAAAAGGGGTGTAATTTGAATGTACAATAATAATCAAAACGCTAACTATTATTTTGAAAACAGTATAAAAACAGCTAGTCCCGCAAAATTAGTCGAACTTTTGTATCAAAATTCGATAGAAAGAATAAATAGAGCAATAAAAGCTATTGAAAACAAAAATTTTTCCGAGGCCAATAAACAGATCATAAGAGTTGAAGACATAGTCACAGAACTCAACGTTTCTTTGAATCTTGAAAAAGGTGGAGAGATAGCTAAAAACCTCAGAGCACTTTATAATTACATGTATCAAAGATTGTTAGAATCAAATACCAAAAAGGATATTGAAATTTTAAAAGAAGTAAGATCTTTCCTACAAGAGCTCTTAGATACCTGGAAAGAACTATTGAAAAAAGAAGTCAAAACTTCCCGTGAGTTAAACGCTAAATCTGTCGACCCTAAATTTGATCTTCAATATTAAATTAAAAAATTCAAAAACCCTCCAAAGTCATATACGTCTGTTGGAGGGTTTTTGTTTAATCAATTTTCAAATTTATCCCATCGTAGATCTTCAACATCTTTATTTCGTGAAGTGATGGCTCCAAAAGCCTTTCTTCAAGAATTTTATCGGTATCTATACTTACCTGTGCAATTACATCTTCTTCATCTTCCAATTTAATCAGGGTATCTCCATGTGGATCAACAGCTATGGAATTTCCGCAAAAAGGAATCGAATCTTCAGAGGGTTTACCAACGGCGTTTACCCCGATTGCAAACAGTTGATTATCTTGTGCCCGGGCGGATGTTCTTACCTCTACTAATTTTTCAAAACCTTTTGGAACAGCAGAGGTAATTATTAGTATTTGTGCCCCTCTAAGGGCCATTACCCTATATAATTCTGGAAAAGCATGATCATAACAAATTGATAAACCGATTTTTATACCTTTCCAATCTATTATCTCTATAGACGTTCCTTCGGAAAGTCTAAACTTTTCTTTTGGAAAAACAAATATTTTTCTATACTTACCAAGTAATTTACCTGAATCATCTATTAAAATCGAGGTATCGTAATACTTCCCAATTATTATTGGGTCTTTTTCTAAAATGTTTGCAACAATAGAAACGTTGTATTTCTTTGCAATCCTTATAACTTCTTGAGTAGTTTCACCTTCTGGTATAATTTCGGCAAGATCTTCGGCGTAATTGTTAATACTTTCAAGATCGTATCCTATGTTAAAAAACTCTGGTAGGATGTATAAATCCGCTTTTTTTACTTCTTTTGAAATCAAAGAATCTAACTTTTTAAGGTTTGTTTCTTTGTCATTCAATTTTGAGCTCAATTGCACTAAACCAAATACTTTTTTCATAATGATGTCCCCCCGTATAATATATTATAGATTATGAAACTACTTGAGAGTAGCCAGTAAAAACTCTATGCCTCTCCTTTTTATTCTGACATCGTTCAACTCTACAATTATATGTTCTATTTTTGAAGGATCCACACGTTCAATCTTAGATCTGTTATATAACGAGGATAACTCTAATTCTAGCGCCTTCCTCATTAATTTATACTTTTCAAAAAGCAATTCATACCTGTTAATACCTTGACTTTCTTTTATTTTCTTTTCTAAATCTTTTATATGTTCTTTAAGATCTTTGGCTTCTCTTTCCATATTATTTATTATATCTATATCCGGTTTCGAAAGATCTTCAGAGATATCCCACGTAAATTTAGGATATACGATGTTAACTTTTGAGCCTTGATCATCAGAACAAATATTAAAAGATAGCTTAGGTATTTTTAAAGTTAATATATCTTTTGGCTTGATTGTTCCATCGAATTCTTCTAATTCATTCTCTAATAAATCGGTTTTTATTGATTTTTGAGGTAATTTTATCTCTTTTTTCTTGTGAGTAGGATTAAAAAACCGTAGGGTTATCCCTTCTTTGTCTATTGAAGGTTTCATATTCACAAATTCTATATTTTCATCCACTGAAGAATAGAATTTATGAACCACCCCGGCCTGGTTTTCTAAACCTGAATTATTACTATGTTTATAAAACAATAAAGGCGGATTGATAAAGGAATTTTTGTATTTCAAAAAATTATCTTTAGATGATATGCAAAAGGCGGCTTCAATTTTCATTTTTCTTTTTACTTCGGCTCCAGGAGTGTACATTACGGGACCGGCATCTCCAATTCTTCCTTTTACATTTTCAACAGAAAGCCAGCTTACAGATCTTAATAAAATTAAAGAAGCAGCTTTTTCTGCAGAAAACGCCCCGAACGGGGTCAAGGATGTCGTAGAATGTGTGGTATAACTATAAATTCCTTTGGCCATAAAGGCTGCAAAATGGTCATCCTTTTCTAATCCAGCGTAATCCTTCATAGAAAAAACGTTATTAAAAGAGATTTCTCTTGCAGCAACTAAAAACTTTTTCATTTCTTCTTCTGGTTCCTCATATTTTACTTCATATGGTCTTTTTACAGAATCAAAAGGTACACCTGCATTTATATCTCCATCTCCAATTAAAGATAAAAGTAATCCATAATCTGATCCTTTTCCCAAAGATTCAATTTCGATATTGATATAGGGCAATTCTGAAAATGTCAAATAAAGGGTGAAGTCAACTTCGTTGCTGGTAAAATCAAGAGCTATTTTGGAATAATTATCTGACTGTGCTTTCAATCTCATTCTTGAGAAAGTTAAGTCCAACTCTTTATCAAATGCAGAAGAGTATTCATCACCCTTATCTTCTACCAAAACAGCTCTGATTAAATAATCGTTATTTTCCTTTTTAATTCTAAGCTTCCCGTTTTCAACGAATGCTTTGAAATGTTCATTCTCCCAATGGAAACTATTTATTGGTTTTTCTAAATAACTTACTTTATACTTTTTTAAATTTACTTTTGATAAACTGCCTGATGGTGCAGAAAATCTATAAAGGGTTTCTTTATCTTCAAATAATACGGGTATTTCCTGAGGATTCAAGTTTAGACAAGTATAACCTAAAGGTAAAATCCGGCCTACCTTATCCAAAACTTTATTTAAAGTTGATTCAAAAATCTCTTTAATTTTATTGTATCTTTCTTCCATATCTTCATGAATCTGATCTACTCCTACTCCTCCTATGCTGTCGTGGACTAGGTTCATTATTAAATATTCCCAAGCCTTTTGTATCTCTTTATCGTCTTCAGAATTGTCTGCGATAGCAATCAAGGGTTCTAATACCTTAGAGAGCATATATTCAGAATGCCAATTCATAATTTTTAAATACTGCCTTGTTGATAAACTTCCTGGAAATGTCGAAACAACGCTTCCATCAATTAGCTCACCAACGTATTTTTCTATTAAAGAAGGGTCTTCTTGTTTAAAATATCCTTGTATAAACTCATCTGGAAAAACCGTTTTTAATTCTCCATCAGTGGGATCTTCTGGAACAGGATCCAAGTCGTATCCGTTTAGTAAAGGGAGATAATTAGTTTTCGAATATTTTTTTAGCTTGTTAATTTCCAATTCCAATCTTTTTTCCATAACTTCTGGAAAATCTTTCAACCTCATGATATTCCTATAACTATCGAGTAAAAATATGCCGTGAATTTTGCTACCATCGGGGCTGCTCCAAGTAAACCCGATTTTTGGAAATTTCATTTTTAACCCTCTCCAGAGGAAACAACCTTCTATTTCACATTTAGAATTAATTTGTGCAACTTGAGACGAAAAACCAAAATTATCCAGTAACCAACCTATATTCATGACATTTCCATATTTTTTAGCCTCTTGTCTACCCAATATAATATTTCTAATTGAGCTTTCTTCAGAGACTCTCCAATCAATTTGTCCATAGTATGGGCCAAAGGCTATATTTTTAGAGTATTTTTTCAATTCGTTCTCTACTTTTTTTCTTTCTTCTCCTTGAAAATTACTTAAATAATCTTTCACTATCAACATTTGTCCATCTAACACAAATTTGTATTCAGGATTATTATCAATTAACCCGAAGAGTTTTTGAAATAAACTAGGTAGCATTTTTTTTGTTATATCCGCCGGAGCGAACCATTCTCTATCCCAATGAGTGTGTGAAATGATGTAGTACATCTCTTCGCCTCCAATTATCCTTTAATTGAACCAGCCTGTATCCCTTGTAAGAGCTGTCTCTGAAAGAATATTATTATTATCAAAATTGGGATCATACCAATTACTATAGCGGCACTAAGTAAGCCCCAATCTATACTGTAAAGTCCCAAAAACCTGTACATTGCAACTTGGAAAACAGTTTTACTGGGAGAACTTATTAAGATCATAGGTAAAACAAATTCATTCCATGCAAATCTGAAAGTGAATATAAAAGATATACTTAAACCAGGCCAAGATAAAGGCATTATCACTTTAGTAAATCTTTGCATGGTAGTGGCACCATCAAGCGCCGCCGCCTCTTCTAAAGAAATAGGAATGGTATCAAAATGATTTTTGAGAATAAAAATATTCAAGGGTATGATTAAAACCTGATAAGCCAGGATTACTCCCGCATATGTATCTAGCAAACCCATCCTCTGAAATATCAAATAGAGCGGGATTGTGTTCATCGTAATAGGAATCATAAAAACTCCCATCACTGCAGCTAAAAGTTGCTTTTTCCCTCTGAATTTGTACCTTGAAAAGGAGAATGCTGCTAACGCAGAAATTATAACACATAGTAGAGTTGCTGGAACCGCTACTATAATACTATTCAGAAAGCTTCTCATCATTTGTTCATCTTGAAAAAGCAACTTGTAGTTTTCAAATGTAATTTCTTTAGGAATTAAAGTAGGAGGGAATGATCTTGCTTCCTCTGGTGTTTTTAGTGAAGTAACAAACACCCAAAATATGGGCATTATCGTATAAATAGCGAATATAACAAGAATAATAAATAATATAGCTCTAATTGTTTTATTCTTTTTGGTCATGCCTCCTCACCTCTCAATGCCCGTAGATAAAGGAAAGAAACTATCAAATTTATAATAAGTAGAACTAATCCTATTGTTGCACCAATTGATAGATTACCTTGCTCAAAACCTTGTTTATACATATACAAAGATGCCGTTGTAGTAGACATTAAGGGACCTCCTCCCGTCAATACCAATTGAAGATCAAAAAGGTTTACACTCCACATAGAAGTAAGGATCAAATTTATCCCCAAAAAAGGTGTCAACAAAGGCAACGTTATATTGAAAAAACTTTGAAGTGGGTTAGCACCATCAATTTTTGCGGCCTCATACAAACTTCTATCGATTGTCAACAACGAGGATTCTTGAAAAAGTATAGAAAACGGTGTTCCAAACCATATGTTAGCTATCAATAAGGATATCAAGGCCATGTTTGGATCTGATATCCAATTAACAGGCTGCATTCCTAATCTCATGAGCATACCATTTATCAATCCAAAATAATCGTTGTACATCCACTGCCAAGAAAATCCAACGATAGTCGCTGACAAAAGCCAAGGAAGCATAAAAAGAACTCTAAAAAATTTAGTCCCCCAAACTCTTTCAATTAAAATCCTCGCTATTAAAAATCCTATAAAAATTTGAAAAAATACCGATCCTAAAACAAAAAAGAGTGTAACTTTTAAAGATTGTAGGAAATATTCATCTTGAAAAATTTTTACCCAGTTTTGGAGTCCAACAAAAGGCCAAACGTCATTTATATTAGTAGTTTTAACATCATTCAGCGATATAGTGATATTCCAAAATACAGGAAAAATCATTAAAAAGAACATTATGGCCAAAGCAGGTAGTAACAATAAAAAAGGCATCCACTTTTTCTTTTGCATCGGTTCACCACCTCCGTCTTTTCTCTACTAAAAGCAGCCTCCTTTAAACAAGGAGGACTGCTCTGTTAAATTTTTACTTTTCATAATTTCCTTAGAAGATCAAAATTTCTTCAACCTTCTTTGAGGCATCTCTCAAGGCATCTTCTGGAGTTTTTACCCCATAATAGACTTCTTCTATTGCTATTCGCAATGCCTCGGCTATTTGTGGATATTCGGGAATATTTGGTCTTCCCTTTCCTATTTCTACCGCCTTCATAAGATCTTCGAAGAAGGGTATCTCAGTTTCAAGAGTGGATTTGTAAGGATCTTGTTCGGCTATGGTTTTTTGAGTGGGCAAGTAAACGTATTTAGCCAAAACAGGGGTCAAAATTTCTGGATCAAGCATGATAGTCATCAATTCCCAAGCTAACTCGGGATGTTCGGATGTTGAAGGAACAGCCAACAGCCAACCCCCCATCATCGTGGAACTTTTCATACCCTCTTCAGGAACTGGAAATCCTGGAATCATACCAATTTGATCGAAATCAAATCCTTCAGGGAAGTTCCCTAACAGCCAACTTCCTTCGATCATTACAGCAAATCTCTTATCAGTAAATTCTTGGCCCCATTGATGTTGGACTTGTGGCCTTATACCTGCTTCTACTTGATCTCTCAAGAAAGTTAGTGCCTTTACACCTGCCTCGCTATAAAAAGCTGGGTAATACTCCCCATCTTTCTGTTCAAGAATTTCTCCACCATTCATCCATAGATATGGAAACCACATATCAGGCGAATGACTAGCACCTACTAAATGCATCGGTAATATACCCTTTTTCATAGTGACAGGAGCTAATTTCTTGTAGGCCTCTATGTATCCATCCCAAGTTTTCAGCATTTCGGGATCTACGTCTGCTTCTTCTAACAAATCTTTCCAATACCAAGTTACCCGTACGTCTGTCCAAGTCCAGATACTGTAAAACTTGCCATTAAATTTTGAACCTTCGACATTTGCAGGATAAAATTCATCAATCCTTCCCCAAGAGTTAACTTCTTTTGTAATATCTTTTAGGAAACCTGATTGTGCAAACTCTCCCAACCATATTTGATCGACTGAAACTAAGTCTCTTGGAGTTTTTCCAGCAGTTAAAGTGATAAGTTTAGACCTTGTATCATCATATGGGAGCACTTCGTATTCCATCGTGATGTCCATGTCGGGATGTCTTTTGTTTAACTCTTCTAAAGCCACTGGTATCAACTCATTCCACCTATCTGCAGGAGCGGCGAATGTTCCAGTTAAAACAACCTTTTCCACTGCTAAAGCCATGCTTGAAAAAATCATAACAAACAACACAAAACTCACTAAAATCTTCCTACTCATCTTGATCCCTCCTCACTTGATTTTTTGCCCGGTTGAATCTCGCCATACTAGTTCAACAGGCAAAGTAATTTTGAAATTCTCGCTTTTATTTTCACCTTCGATGATTGAAGCTAAGTATTTTGCCGCAACCTCACCCATATTTCGTAAAGGTTGCCTTACAGTGGTAAGATTTGGGAATATACTTTGCGCTATTGGTCTATCATCAAATCCATATAATTTCACTTTTTCAGGTACCGAAAGACCTCTTACTTGCAACGCTGTCAAAGTACTTACGGCTACAATATCGTTACAACAAAATATAGTATCCACATGGTACTTCAAACATTTGTCTATAGCCCTGTCCATCTCATTTTTCCCAACTATTTCGCTATAAACGGGAATATTATGCTCTTTACATGCATCGGACATTCCGTTATATCTTTCTTTCACGGAGCTAATAGAAAAATCTTCTTCAGAGAAAAACATGGTAGATTTTACTGTTGAATTTTGAATAAGCTCTTTTGTCAAGTGATATGCACCTAAGTAATTATCAGATTGAACAAGTGGTTTCCTAATATCGTTAACTGTTTTATCTACAAAAACCATAGGAACCTCTTTTTTTAATAACCTTTTGAAAATTTCATCTTCTACCAATTCTTTTGTGGGAAGGATTATATATCCTTTTGGATTAGAAGAGAGAATATATTTCATTTTTAATTTCGTTATAGTGGAATTAGAATCTATGAACTGAACGAAAGGTTCGTATTCTGTGTTGTGATAAGCCTTCTCAATCCCCGCCAATATTTCAAAAGATAAATATTCATGTGAAATAGGAAGAACAACACCTATTTTGTTTTTTTCTTGCATAGAACTTGAAGATAACCCTTTTATAGGAGAGACAAACGTTCCCAAACCTTGAATTCGATAAAGGTAACCTTCAAAAACTAATTTATCTAGTGCTTTTCTGACAGTTTCTCTACTTACTTTAAATTCTTTGGCTAACACCTTTTCGGATGGTATCTGTTCATCAGGTTTATATGTTCCGTTTTCTATATTTGCTAACAAAAAATCCTTTATTTTTTCGTATTTTGGTTTGTTATTCATATTCTTTCACTCCTTATGTACATACATGTCTAGACATATTATACCAATACATTTTAAATAAACAAAATCCGATTAACGGCAACTAAATCCATTTAAGGGTAATTATTTTCGATTATATGGATTTATCTCCATTTTTTAAAGAATTTGAAGAATTTATTAAATAATAGTATAATTAAAAAACCGATAACCTTCACGGTGGATTGCGATGCAAAGGAATCAGGGACTTTTTCCTTATGGGAGTGCAGCGAAGCGAAGCCTTACCACCTCTTTTCCTTATGGGTGGGCAGCGGGGCGAAGGGGCGCTATATACAATTTTTTAGAGTTCCTAAGGCCAAAAAATAAAAAAGATTGAGGAGGAAATATTTTGATTAATTCAAAAGAACAAGCTCATAAAATCTTAGAAGAAAATCTTGTAATCGATGCACATTTCGATTTACTAATGGATGTAGCAAATCAAAGAAAATTTGGAATCCATAAAGTGATAGAAACCGATCATCTCGACAATTTTCGCAAAGGCGGACTAAATGCCGTAATTTCCTCTTTGTTTATCGAAAGTTTTTTAACCCCTGAAATCTCATTAAGAGAGGCTTTAGACCAAATCAGCTCATTTTACCAGGAATTAGAAGAATCAAGCGATTATTTAATGTTATGTAAATCATACGAAGATATAATTAAAGCAAAAGAAAGTAATAAAATCGGAATATTTTTATCTTTTGAGGGTGTTGAACCCTTATACAACGATTTAGATTTACTCGATATCTTTTATCGTTTAGGTGTAAGATTTGTTGGATTGACTTGGAGTAGAAGAAACTATGCTGGTGATGGAAGTAAGTTTTTACCACCAGACCCAACGAAAAATTCAAATGGTTTATCTGATTTTGGAATAGATCTTGTCAATAAGGCTCAAAGTTTAGGTATGATAATAGATGTTAGCCATTTGAACGACAAAGGATTTTGGCAAGTTATTGAACTTACTAAAGGACCTATAATAGCTTCCCATTCTAATTGTAGAAAGATAGTAAACTTAGAAAGAAATCTCTCTGATTCACAGATAAAAGCGATAGCAGATACCAACGGTGTAATAGGAATAAACGCCTTTAACAAAATCGTCGCCAAGGATCCGGAAAAAGCCAACGTTGACGATTTAGTTAAACATATAGATCACATTGTAAATTTAGTTGGAATTGAGTATGTTGGTTTAGGATTTGATTTCTGTGAGCATTTAAAAAAATTCAACCCCCAGTTTGTTAACGAACTTAATCCATCTCCATCTTTTCAAGTTTTAGATAACCATTCAAATATTGTGTTACTCGTTGAGAAATTACTGCAAAGGGGATATGGTGAAGAAAACATAAAAAAGATCTTGGGAGAGAATTTTTCAAGGGTGTATAAAAAGGTACTAATTGATTAGAAATTTTAAATCAGTAATTTATAAAAATATGATAAAATTGAAAAGAGAAAACATATGAAGGAGTTAAGGGATGCCAGGATATTTAACACACATTATCTTCGGTCATAAGATTTTTCCAAACAGTTTGAAAAATGTGAAGATGTTTAACCTTGGACTGATGGGTCCAGATATCTTTTATTACAATATTTCTGATCCCAAATATCACATTATTGGTGAAACGTTGCATAATGTTGATTTAACAAGGTTAATAGAAGAACTTCAAAAGGAAAGCCCAGAGTATGCCTTAGGTTTATACTTACATTCTTATCTTGATATGAAAATACATCCACGAATCCATATTATAGAAAGAAACACTGGCAAATCACATACTAAAATAGAAACCTTGATCGATGCAGCTTTATTGAAAAAAGAATGGAACACCACGGTTTTCAGGTTAGACAAGCATTTCTTCCCCAATAAATTACCAGCCAGGTTTATGAGAATCTTTGATGAAGTTCTTTACGAATATTACGAGGTAGAAGATGTGAATATTAAAAATTTGTATGACGTTTTTTTGAAAAACTTTTTCTTCTTATACAAATGGTATCCTATTAAGGCGGTTGCTTCATATGTGCTCTACGTTGTTTCCATGGGAAGATTCAATTACAAGGACTATTTTATATTTAGAACCCCTTCCTTGGATATTCTGAATGATTTTGGAATAGAAACATTGTGGAAAGAGTCTTTGAATGAAATTGATCAACTACTATCCGAAAAATTTGATCAAAACTAACGAAAAAAGGGATGTGAAACTTTAATATGGCAACAGGAAATTTAGTAGTAATTGTTGGACCTATGTATTCTGGTAAAACTTCCGAATTAATCTCTTTTATTGAAATTTACACCCTCGGGAAAAAGAAGATAAAAGTCTTTAAACCTTTGTTAGATAAGAGATACAATGAAACTTACATTGTATCGCACTCTAATACTTCCGTTAAAGCAATTCCCATAAATAATTCCGCTGAAATTTTACCTCAACTTGAGGGAGACGAAAAAGCGGTTTTTATAGATGAAATCCAGTTTTTAGACGAGCCTCTTAGAGAAGTGGTTGTCGAGATGATCAATTCTGGTAAGGATGTTTATTGTGCGGGCTTGGATTTGAGTTATAAAAATAATCCATTCAAAGTTACCTCACTTTTAATGGCCCATGCAGACACGGTGATTAAAAAGAAAGCTGTTTGCCATGAATGTGGAGAGTATAGAGGTACAATATCTTACAAAATTGTGGAAAACGGTGGAGAAATAGATGTTGGTGGTTTTGAAAAATATATCGCCGTCTGTAGAGATTGTTACTTGAAGTTGAATGAAAAAAAACAAAATCAAAATAAATCATAAAAACAAGGGGGTTGATCTATGCGAATTACAAACATCTACGATAAAGCGGAATTAGCCAACAAAGTGAAAATCCCTTGGTTGGGATATGGGACATACAAAGCCCATGGAGATGAATTGATAGAGGGTGTAAAGTACGCTTTAAGTCTAGGATACAGGTTGATAGATACCGCTGAAATGTACGAAAACGAAGAAGAGATAGGTAAAGCAATCAGACAGAGTAAAATACCAAGAGATGAAATTTTTATAACCTCAAAAGTATGGAATACGAATCAAGGTTTTGAAAGTACTTTAAACTCTTTTGAGAATTCATTAAAAAGGTTGGGAACAGACTATTTAGATTTATACTTAATTCACTGGCCTGTAAGTGGAAAATATATAGAAACCTGGAAAGCCCTTGAAAAATTATATAAGGAAGGTAGAGTAAGGGCTATTGGTGTGAGTAATTTTTTAATTCATCATCTCCAAGATATAATAAATAACTGTGAAATTACCCCTATGGTGAATCAAGTAGAATTTCATCCATACTTATTGCAAAGAGATCTTTTAGATTATTGTCAAAGGAACAAAATACAGCTTGAAGCTTGGAGTCCTTTAATGAGAGGGAGAGTCTTAAACATTTCTCAGATAGTAGACATAGCAAATAAGTATAAAAAAACTCCCGCACAAATAGTATTAAGATGGGACTTGCAACATGGTGTGGTAACTATACCCAAGTCTGTACACAAAGAAAGAATAAAAGAAAATGCTGATATTTTCGATTTTGAACTAACAGAAGAAGAAATGAAGATAATTGACAATTTAGACCAGAGTAAAAGATTTGGGGCAAATCCTGATGATTTTTAAGGTTAACATAGGTTTTAACAAGATTAATTGATTTTTCAACAATGAAGTGCTATAATATGAGAGCACCATTACAGGAGGCTGGGTCCTGCGCAATAGGAACCCGTGAAACTGGTCAGGCCCGGAAGGGAGCAGCCATAAGCGGAGATTTCTATGTGCAGCAGGGAAACCCAGCCATCTTTAATAATTTTGGAGGTACAAAAAAATTGGCACGAAAAAAGAAAAATAAGAACGAATATGAAGATGTTCAAATATACGGTCCTGATGATATCGCTTTCATGAAAGTTGATGAGGTAATCAAAAAAGTTAATAGCGATCAGAAACCCATTAAAGAAAAAGAAATCAAAAGAACACCTTCTTTTGAGCATTACTACAGCGAAAACCCAACGTCAGAATTAACTGTAAAAGAATTAATTTTAAAATTAAGAAACGGGCATAAGTATCTATTTAAAGCCCCATCTGGGGTGTATGGAAAGAAAAGGATAGACAGGGCAAGCATTTTATTGATTGAAAAAGTAGAACTAACAAATGAAAAAGTTTTAGACATGGGGTGCGGATACGGAGCAATAGGTATAGCCTTAAAAAAAGAGTTTCCTGACATCGATTTGTATATGAGTGACATAAATAACAGAGCCATTGATTTTTCTAAAATAAACGCTAAAAACAACAATGTAAACGCTGTGATCAAACAAGGAAATCTATTCAAACCATGGGAAGATGACTACTTCGATGTCATTGTTACCAACCCTCCAATAGTCGCTGGTAAGAAAGTATTACATGAACTGATCGAAGGATCCTATTACCATTTGAATGAGAATGGCAAGATGTATTTAGTTGCTTACCACAATAAGGGTGGGAAAGCATTAGAAAATTACATGGAGCAAATTTTTGGTAACGTAAAAGAGTTAGAAAAATCTGGAGGTTTTAGAGTATATTTTTCAATAAAGAGGGGTTAGGATGTTTTTTGGATGCAAAAATCTTTCTTTCAGTTATTATGAAAAAAAGGTACTAACAAATATCAATTTAGACGTCAAAAAAGGCGAATTTATCGGTTTAGTTGGGAGTAATGGAAGTGGAAAATCTACGCTTCTAAAGCTTCTTTGTGGTATTTTATCCCCTCAAGAGGGAGAAGTAATTATCAAAGATCAAAAATTAGATGAACATAATAGAATAAAGGTAGGTTATATTTTTCAAAACCCTGAAAATCAAATTATAGGGGTCACCGTCGAAGAGGATGTGGCTTTTGGGCTAGAAAACATAGGGGTCCCAAGAGAAAAAATGCTAGAAAGAATCGAGTGGGCCCTTTCAACGGTAGGATTAGAAGGGTTGAACCACGCAGACCCAAATGCATTATCTGGAGGGCAAAAACAAAGGCTTGCAATAGCCTCTATTCTGGCAATGGAACCTGAGATTATACTCATGGATGAACCTACTTCAATGCTAGATCCAAAAGGTCGAAGTGAAATCTACAAAGTTATACACAATCTCAGAGAAATAGGAGAAACGATTATAATTGCTACTCATCATTCTTCTGACCTGGAACATGTAGACAAAATCATCGCTCTCAACGATGGAGAGATTGTTTATGAAGGAGACAAGGATCAATTTTACAAGAATAACGTTATCCAATCTGAGCTACCTTTCAACGAAAAAATTAACAGACACTTTCATACGGATTTGAAAAAGTTGGTTGATGAACTATGTCGATAATACTTGAAGATGTAAGTTTTACTTACTCCTTGAATACACCTTTTCAAAAGTCAGCCCTAACAAATATAAATATAGAAATTAAGAAAGGTGATTTGTGGTTATTCGTTGGACATACAGGATCCGGGAAAACTACGTTAATGAGTTTACTGAATGGATTACTTATACCTCAACAAGGACGAGTGTTAGTTGAGAGACTATCCACAAAGGACAAAAAGGTCAACATAAAAGATATCAGAAAGAAAATAGGTATAGTTTTTCAATACCCAGAATCGCAATTTTTTCTTCCCACAGTAAGGGAAGAAATAATGTTTGCACCAAAAAATTTTGGGGTTCAACTAAGTGATGATTTACTAAAGTACTATTTAGACTTGGTAAAGTTACCGGAATCATACCTTGAAAAAAATCCATTTGAACTCTCAGGAGGAGAAATGAGAAAGGTAGCGATTATCTCTGTTCTCTCCTATAACCCTGATTATATAATCTTTGACGAACCCACTGTTGGATTGGATTACCTGACAAAAACTTCTATATTCAACCTTATAAAAGAACTTCACAACTTGGGAAAGACCATAATAATATCAACCCACTGGATAGACGAATTCGCCAGTTTGAAACCTAACGTACTGTTGTTAAAAAAAGGCGAAGAAGCTTTTAAAGGCAATTTTGATGATTTTGTTTTGCTAGATGAAAAAACTCTTTGGGAAGCTGGTATAATATTCAATGAAAAGATGCAACTGTATAAATGTGCTATAAAATCAGGAAAAAAGGAATTAGCTGAAAAGATTTCATCTATTTAAAGTTGAGAGGATGGTGAAAATTGAAAAAGATTATCACCATATCAATTTTTGTTTCAATCTTTTTATTGCAGCTTTTTTCTCAGTCGAGCGAGGTTATCGATCTAAGAAGAAGTTTTTTGATATACACAGAAGGTGATTCCAGTATTGGTTCCTTGTTGGAACAATATTTAAAAGATGATCTTGAAAAACAAGGAAAATATAGGGTATTAACAAAAGATGATCTGTTATTAGAAAATCTCAGAGAAATGATCGAAAACGAAGATTATATGAAAAAAAATTTAGATGCAGATTTTTTAGTCCATATTCAAATACTTGAAAGCTTCCCTAACTTAGAGAAAACCGAAGAATTAATATGGTGGGAGTATCGTATACTAGCGAAGGTCAACGTCGTCAAAATTTCCACAGGAGAAAATATCTATTCTAAACTTCTTACTTCAAGTGGCACCTCATATATAAATGCTAGTACCAGCGATTTTGAAGCGTTATACTATTCAAGAAGATCCGCTGCCAATAATCTCGCCTCTTCTATCGCCACAGAGTTGAACAAACTTTTTAAAATAAAAGCCAATATTATCGCTATAGAAAATAAATATGTTCATATAGATGCTGGCAGAAACGTTGGAATAAGAAAAGGTATGATGTTTGAATTTGTAATCACTAAAGAATTAAATGGACAGTTTTATGATCTTCACGGTGGGAAATTAATAGCCGAAGAAGTCTGGGATAACAACAGTTTGTTGAAGATACTCGAAGCCCCAAAAAATTTCAACTACCAAGATGAAAATGTTTACGTATTAGAAAATCCAACTCTTTCTCCAATAAAGACCATCACTAGAATATATTACGTTAACGAAGGATTTGAAAAGAACGGTGTTGGGTTCGAAGCAGGATTCGATAATTATGAACACCTATATACTGGATTTTCTTTTGTGTTCTTGTTCGATGAAAACACATTTGATGGTGATTTTGATTTCAAATTAGGTTATCTTAACTATCTATCAGAAACGGATGCAACCCTTTTGATGGGAATCTTAGTAGGGTTGAAAAGTGTTACAGCTTCGGATGATTCGTCGGCTGTTTACTTTAAACTCACACCAGTTATTGATTATAGTTATTATATGAACGAAACCTTAGGATTATACACGGAAGTAGGATACAATTTCTTATTCCCCATGGGAGAGGTAGGAAATATCGAAACGACAAATGATTTTAAAATCAGCGCAGGATTCACCTTTAGATTCTAAATCTACTAGAATCTAAAGCAGAGGTTGAATGGAGGTGTATTTATTGTGTTTGAGCTTCGTTCAGAATACGAGCCTCAAGGAGATCAACCAAAAGCAATAGAAGAACTCTCTTCTGGGATCAATAAAAATTATAGATTTCAAACTTTATTGGGAGTTACTGGATCTGGTAAAACCTATACAATGGCTAATATTATTGCAAACGTGAATCGACCAACTTTAGTGCTCTCCCCGAATAAAATCTTAGCTGTTCAACTATACAACGAATTCAAAGAGTTTTTTCCAGAAAATAAAGTAGAATTTTTTATAAGTTATTACGATTACTATCAACCAGAAGCCTACATCCCCTCGCGAGACATATACATAGAAAAAAATGCAGACATAAACGATATTTTAGTCAAAATGAGGCTTTCAACGTTAAAATCAGTTTTAACAAGGAGAGACGTAATTGTAGTTTCAAGTGTTTCAGCTATCTATGCGTCGGGAAACCCTGATGACTTTTCCAACATAAACCTTTATTTGCGAGTGAATGAAGAGTATTCTAGAAGAGAGATCCTTATTAAACTCGGTAAAATGCAATACACAAGGCAAGAAAAAGATTATCTTGGTGGAACGTTCAGATGGAAGGGTGATGTTTTAGAAATATTTCCTCCCTACGAAGATTTTGGAATAAGGGTAACTTTCTTTGATAATGAAGTCGAAAAGATCCAAGCTCTGGACGTATTCAACAGAACTATAATAGAAGAATTTGATAAAATTACTATTTATCCAGCGAAAGAATTTGTAACCAGTCAGGAAAAGATTTTTTCAGCTATTGAAAGAATAAATGCCGATCTGCAAACCCAAATAGAATATTTTAAAAGGGAAGGAAAACTTTTAGAGGCTCAACGAATAGAACAAAGTGTACGTCAAGATGTGGAATTTCTTCAAACATTGGGATATTGCAAAGGGATAGAAAATTATTCAAGGTATTTCGATGGAAGAAGTCCTGGAGACCCTCCGTGGACCCTTTTGGATTACTTCGACGAGGATTTTATTACGTTTATCGACGAATCCCACATAGCCGTACCACAGTTAAGAGCAATGTTCAGAGGAGATTACGCGAGGAAGAAAAACCTAGTTGACTACGGATTTAGGCTACCGTCTGCCTTAGATAACAGACCTTTAAGATTCGAAGAGTTTTTAGAAAGAACCAATCAAATAGTCTTTGTATCAGCTACCCCAGGTCCATTTGAAATGGAAGTATCAGACCAAATAGTTGAACAAATCATTAGACCTACAGGGCTTGTGGATCCAAAGGTTGAAGTAAAATCTACGGAAGGGCAAGTGGATGATTTCATATCCGAAGTAAAAGAGGTCGTAGAAAGAGGAGAAAGGGCTCTAGCGGTGGTTTTGACGAAGAAAGATGCAGAAATTCTCTCGGACCATTTGAACCTAATGGGCATTAAATCACTGTATCTACACTCAGAACTGGACACAATTGAAAGGTCAGAGGTAGTGAAAAAGCTAAGAAACGGCGAAATTGAAGTAGTTGTGGGTGTAAACTTACTAAGAGAAGGGCTGGATTTACCGGAAGTTTCTCTGGTCGCCATAATGGATGCAGATAGAGAAGGGTTTTTAAGATCTGAAACAACATTGATTCAAACGATTGGTAGGGCTGCAAGAAACGTTCAAGGAAAGGTATTACTATATGCCGACAGAATAACGGAGGCTATGAAAACCGCCATCGACGAAACCAATAGAAGAAGAGAAATACAGATTCAATACAATATAGATAACAACATCACTCCAAGAAGCATCATTAAAAAATTACCGGAAGATATATTTGCGCCGTTCAAAGATAACGAGGTAAAAGAAGAAGATTATATATTTGCCGTAGAGGAGAACCTCTCTCCAGATGATTACTTAGCCATGCTTGAAGAAAAAATGTACGAAGCGGCATCCGAATTAAAATACGAAGAAGCAGCAAAGTACCGAGACGAGATCAAAAGGATAAAAAGAAAATACAACATAAAACAAAATTGACTATAAAAAAATAACTTAAAAAGGTGTAGAAATTCTACACCTTTTCTTTTTCCTGATTCGTGTGTAAACTTCTTACCTTTTTTCTCAAAAATCTATCAGTATCAAAGAAGAATCTGAAAAGTCCCCAAATGAATATAAAAAATATACATAATGTAATCCACAACATTTCAACTTCTCCCATAGCCCCAAAAATGCCTGTTCCTCTTATTCCAGTAATTATAAATGCCAACAACCACTCTTTACTCAAAAGAGCTACAATGGTTATAGCAAAAAGAATCCATGGTTGGTTAATAACCAAGGAAAACACAAATAAAGAAGCCAAACCGGCAATCCATAAGATTATTCTGTAGATGATTCTACCTTTACTTTTGCTCTCTTTTAAATCTCCTGCCAACTTTGACACCTCCAAATCTATTCTTCATCTTCATTGACTTTCAACAAAGCCAAAAATGCCTCTTGCGGAATATTGACCTTACCAATCTCTCTCATCCTTTTTTTACCTTCTTTTTGCTTTTCTAGCAATTTCATCTTTCTTGTCACATCTCCACCATAACACTTTTGAAGGACATCTTTTCTTAAGGCTTTAATAGTGGATCTCGCTATTATCTTACCCTTACAATATGCTTGTATAGGTATCTCGAACTGATGTCTGGGAATTAAATCCCTTAATTTATCTACTAATTTTCTTGCAAGTGTATAACTCTGGCTCTCATGAACTACGTAAGACAAGGCGTCGACTTTCTCTCTATTTATTAAAATTTCTAACTTCACTAAATTAGACTCTTTGTATCCAGTTATCTCGTAATCCATAGAGGCGTAACCTTTACTGATAGCCTTCATCTTATCAAAAAAATCGAAGATCAAATCAGCCAAAGGAATTTCAAAATGTAAAACTACCCGATTTTTACCTGCATTTGATACATGAGAAAAATTACCTCTTTTTTCGACTTGAGCAAGATTGATTAAATCTCCCATATAATCAGGCGGCGTGATAATATCCAACTTGCAAAAAGGTTCGTAAACTTTCTCTATCAAATCTTCATCAGGAAACTCTGAAGGATTCGTAATTTCTATTTCTTCCCCATTTCTTAGCTTGGCTTTGTAAATTACACTCGGAACAGTAAGGATAACGGCAAGTTCAAACTCCCTTTGCAAACGTTCTTTAACAACTTCCATGTGAAGTAAGCCCAAAAAACCTACCCTAAAACCATATCCCATAGCGGGGGAACTTTCGGGTGTGAACACAAGAGAGGCATCATTCAATTTCAACTTTTCAAGAGCCTTTCTTAAATCCTCATAATATTCAGGTAAGCCTGGATAAAGTCCAGCATAGACCATAGGTTTTACTTCTTTGTACCCAGGAAGAGGTTTTTCTATGGGATTTAGCGCATCAGTAATTGTATCTCCTACTCTTGCTTGCTCAATATCTTTTATCCCCGCTATAATATAACCTATTTCGCCAGCGGACAAATCCTCTGTCTCTATCATCTCTGGGTGAAAGATCCCAACCTCTGTAACTTCATAGGTTCCTTCAGACGCCATTAATTTAATCTTATCGCCTTTTTTTACCTTCCCACCAAATATTCTACAATAAACGATGATTCCTTTGTACTTATCGTACTTAGCATCGAATACCAGACCTTTCAACTTGTCTGAAGTATTGCCTTTGCTAAGGGGAGAAGGGACCTTTTGAATAATCAATTCCAGTAAATCTGTAACACTCTCTCCAGTTTTAGCACTAATAGGGATTATTGAGTCAGCTTCGATACCAACCAAATCATTTATCTCCAACATTGTTTCATCAATATTTGCAGTGGGAAGATCTATTTTGTTTATTGCACCTATGATTTCCAAATTGTTTTCCAACGCTAAATACGTGTTAGTAACCGTTTGGGCTTGCACACCTTGAGTGGCATCGACCAATAAAATAGCACCTTCACATGCTGCCAAACTTCTTGAAACTTCATAGGTAAAATCAATATGTCCGGGAGTGTCCAGAATATTTAGCTCATACTCATTACCATCTTTTCCAGTATAAAAAACCTTGACCGGATGTGATTTTATAGTAATTCCTTTCTCTCTTTCAAGGTCCATTGAATCTAAATACTGTTCTCTCATATTTCTTTCATCTATTGAATGCGTCAATTCCAGTATTCTATCCATCAAAGTTGTTTTTCCATGATCAATATGTGCAATTATTGCTATATTTCTAATAAAATTGGGATCAAACAAAAAAGAAAGCACCTCCACAAACCTAAAAATATAGAAATATTATATCATAAATAAGAGAAACTAAAAAGACTTACTGCTGATAGATGACTCTATATCTTCCAATTGTCTTGTGTAATCATCAATTCTTTCTTTTAGATCTTTGAAATGTTCTAGGTTATTTATTTCGTTTTTAAATGCTTCGTAGTTTTCAAACATACTTGTTTGCATTTTTACTTTTAAGCTATTTAAAAAAGATTCAACATTAGTTCTAAGTGTATTTTCTAAAGCCTTCATTTGATTAGAAATTTCATTATCCAATCTCTTCTGAACACTTTTAGAGATGTATAACCTGTTCAACAGATTTTTGTTTTTAAACGTCACTGTTTTAAAGGTTCTATTTAAAATTGTGTTGATTTCTTTCTCCAAATCTTCCTGAAAATCGTCAAAAAATTTATCAACATCAGATTTTAACTTTTCATTTAAGAAAGAATCCTTTCCTAATCTTTCAACAACTTCTTCTTTATCAAAAAATTTATCTATTCTTCTTTTTTCTTCATCGATAATATATGTGATTTCTCTTTTTATTTTCTCTTCCAGTATATTTGATCCCTCTTTTATAAATTTAGTAATCTCGTACTCGATCAATTCCTTCACTTTTTTCTGCGTTTTATAAAAGTTTAAGATTGAATCTTTCAAATTAGTTAACTTACTCAAGTAATAATTTTTTATAGAATCATTAATTGACTCAAACCTAATATTCAAAAAAGAATGGTTCTCGTCTAAGAATGCATTAAGGGTTTCATAATATCTTTCAAGAAGTTCCAATTTCTCGATTTTTTCGTTCAAAATGTTGCTATTTTGGTCAACGGAAAATCTAATCTTACCTATAATTGTTTTCAATTTCATTCTTTTCTTGTCATGACTACCTATTTCGTTAAAAATGTACTCTCTAACCTGTTGGAACCCACTATCATCTTTAGACTCAATTTCTAACTTAGCTGAAGTTAAAAAGATTTTGGGATCATTCAAATCTATTTTGTTGCATCTATTTATAAGTTCTTTTTTAGCAGTTTCTATCTCTTCTTGTGAAGCTCTATCCTTCTGGGAAAGAATAAAGATGACATCTTTTTTCAAATCCTTGATAATCTTTTCAATCAAATCCCAATCGCTTTTTGTGTATATATTTTTCGAGTCGAAAACAAACATTATCAGATTGCTATTTTCTAAAAAATCTCTAGTAATCTTTTCATGTTTCTCCATTATTGTGTCCGTTCCTGGGGTGTCTATTATCTCTATTCCTTCCAAAGAATCCAAATCTTTGTAGATTGTAACCATATCACCTTTTGTTTCAACGTTTCCTTGACCCTTTCGAACGATTGTTATTTTGGAAGTCTGAGGTCCTGGTCCAACCTCAAAGATATTCTCTTCTCCTTCTTTAATTCCAAGTAAAGCGTTTAAAAAACTACTTTTACCAGCTTTAACTTTGCCTACAACCACAAAATTGAAAAGTGTTTCGAATTCGCTCTTTACTTCGTCAATTTTATCTTTAATCAAAAAAGAATTCTTGTTGATAAGGTCTAAATAATCGTTCAACAAGGCTTTTAACTTAGACTCTTCTTTCTTGAATTTATCGCTAACTAAAGATATCCCCATAGAACACCACCTCTCATTTTTGAATTCAACTTAATTATATTACATATGTCATTGATTTTTTACTAAATTATAAAGAAGCAAAAAAAGCTTTTTGCATAAAGCAGTAAAATTTATTGCTCAGCTTTTTAATATGATATAATTAAATAGCATATTCAAGAATATTCTATGGGGCAAACCCCTCTTCAATTCATCTTTATGGGCGGGCTGCGGGGCGAAGGGACGCTATAAAACTTTTAAAGTCTAAGGCATTAAAATGCATAATCCCAATTTAGGAGGTTAAAAAATGAAAAAAGTCTCAATAACCTACAAAATCCCTGAAGCAGGTATAGATTTGCTAAAAGGCAAGTACGATATTTGGGTTAATCCAAAGGATAAGCTACTCACCAAAGAAGAACTAAAAGAAATAGCAAAAGAATCTGACGCATTAATTACCATGTTGGCAGATCCGATCGATAGTGAAGTGTTAGAAGCAGGTAAGGATAGATTAAAAATCGTCGCAAATTACGCTGTGGGATACAACAACATCGATATTCAAAAGGCAAAAGAGTTAGGAATATATGTAACTAATACCCCTGACGTATTAACCGAAACCACCGCTGATTTAGCCTGGGCGTTGATGTTAGCTGTTGCTAGACGGATCGTAGAGTCTGATGCCTTTACAAGAGAAGGTAAATTTGATGGTTGGAAGCCTGAATTGTTTCTTGGAACCGATGTGTACGGTAAAACCTTGGGTATCATAGGATTTGGAAGTATAGGTCAAGCGGTCGCCAGAAGGGCAATAGGGTTCAATATGAAAGTTTATTATTATCAGAGGCATCGGCTTTCCAGCGAAGAAGAGAAGGCTGTGAATGCTGCTTATTTACCGCTGGATGAACTTTTGAAGGTTTCTGATTATGTGAGTTTACATGTGCCTTTAACTAGCGATACTTATCATATGTTGGATAGAGAAAAACTATCGCTATTAAAGAAATCTGCTTTTATTATTAATACGGCAAGAGGTCCAGTAATTGATGAACAAGTGCTATACGAAAAATTAAAAAATAAAGAGATTGCAGGAGCAGCGTTAGATGTGTATGAGAATGAACCTCAATTGACACCTGGATTAAAAGATTTAGAGAACGTAGTAGTAACACCGCACATTGGATCTGCATCACACGAGACGAGAAGTCGAATGGCTCAGATGGTAGCAAAAGATATCATTCAAGCTTTGGAAGGAGAAACACCTGAACATCTAATATGGAGGTAGAAATTAAATATTGAATAGAGTTTATGAAATATACAAGGATCTTTACGATTATTATGGTCCACAGCATTGGTGGCCCGCAGACGATTGGTTCGAAGTGACTGTGGGGGCTATTTTAACACAAAATACTTCCTGGAACAACGTCGAAAAATCTATTGAAAATTTGAAGCAACGTGATCTATTAGAACCAGAAAAACTATCTAAAATCGAAGAAGATGATTTAGCACAATTAATAAGATCTTCCGGTTTTTACAATCTTAAAAGTAAACGTTTGAAAAACTTCTTAGAATGGTTAAAAAAATATAATTATGATACAGATAAGATTAAAAATAAAAGTGTAACCTCTTTAAGGGAAGAACTGTTAAGTATAAAAGGAATAGGAAAAGAAACCGCTGATTCGATACTTTTATACGCTTTTGAAATGCCGGTTTTTGTGATCGATGCTTATACGAAGAGAATGTTTTCACGATTGGGTTTAATATTGTCTAGAGAATACGACGAGTTTCAAAATTTCTTTGAGAAAAACCTGACAAAAGATGTTCAGCTTTACAACGAATACCATGCGTTGATAGTTAAACATTCAAAAGTTTACTGTAAAAAAACACCTAAATGTTCTAATTGTTTTCTAAAAGAAAAATGTAGTTGGGGAGTGAACAACCTATAATATCTTACAACAAACTCAACCTAAAACAAATCCAAAAATTAGGAGAAACTATTTCTAAATATCTTTTCCCTGGTGCAAAATTACTACTTTTTGGTAATTTGGGAACGGGGAAAACTACGTTGACATCGCATATAGTTAACAGCTTGAGCAAAAGCCCTATAAACGTAACAAGCCCTACTTTTTCTCTAGTAAAGGTATATGATACAAATCCAACTATATATCACGTTGATTTGTATAGGTTAAACGAGCCACAAGAGATAGAGTATTTGGATGTCTTTTTGGATCCTAAAGGGATATATATAATTGAATGGGCAGACTTTTTGGATTACTTAACCCCCGAAGAAAGATTGGAGATTCATATTTCCTACAATGAAGATATTAGGTATAGGGATGTAAAAATCGAAGGATTTGGTGAAAAGTACAAAGAGATGGAGGCTAATATAGAAAAGGAGCAGTAGTTTTGTGTCAATTCAAAGGATTTTTAACGTTATCTCAGAAAAAGATTACAAAGAACATAGCCAAAAAACTAGAAAAATAGTTGAAAAGGCTAATAGCATTCTCAGAAAACCTCGAGAACTAAACGAAAGAAAAATGTTTTGGATATACAGAGTTTTAGGAAAAGATGCCGAACTAAAAATACCAAAAAAGCACATAAACGATTTTCAATTTCTGATAATGCATATTTTAAAAAAACCAAAAGAGAATAGATTCAATGATTTAAAAAGCTATTACAAGTTAAAAGAAGAAACGATTGAGAACCTGAAATTTTTACTTTTTCCAGACAAGTTTCCACCTGGTAACTACAATGAAAAACTAAAAAAGTACGGGGTTGAGTTTTACAATCCTCAAGTTATATTGAAAAGACTGGATTTTAAAGATTTTATAGACTTATACGCACTAATAACATACATACCTTTAGATGTGAAAACTCCCTTTGTACAAGACCTCATAGACGAGATCCTAAGCATAGATCCTCTTGATACAAAGATCTCATTGTACAAAAAAATAAAAGAAATATTTAAAAGTTTAGGTCCTTACGAAAAACAGATGGTGGAACTTCATCTCAAAAACGTGTCTTACTACCATTATAGGCTCATGAGCAAAGGATCGGTTAAAGGAGTTATTATCGATGGTAGTAACGTTGTAAGGTACAACGATCAAGAAAGTATAGTTAGATTGGTTGATTTGCTGGATAATCTCTACATAGAAAATATGACGTTTTTCCCTGCAATAATAGTATTCGATAAAAACATTGAATACGTTTTAAAAAGCGAGGATGACAAGGACATTTTAAAAAAAATGTCCGAAAAAAAGAGGATTTACTTTGAATCACCTGCGGATGAATTGATCGTTCATTTTAGTAATAAACTTGGTTATTACATGATTTCACAGGATAAATATAATGAATATCAGTTTGATAAAGACAAATTATTGGAACTGCGGAGGTTTTTTGATGAGTGAACAAAGTTTCGACTTAGAGCAATATAACTACGAGTTACCTGAAGAGCTTATAGCCCAAGAACCTGTTGAACCAAGAGATAGCTGCAAGTTGATGGTGCTAAATAGAAGAGTAAAAAGTATCGAACACAAAGTTTTTAGGGATATAAAAAATTATTTACGACCTGGCGATTTGCTTGTTTTAAATAATACTAGAGTTATCCCTGCAAGATTATACGGTAAAAAGGAAACAGGTGCAAAAGTTGAAGTTTTACTTTTAGAAAAAAATGGAAACGATAAAACATGGAAAGCTTTGGTAAAGCCTGGTGGAAAGATAAAAAAAGGTAACAAACTTATCTTTGAAGACAATTTAGTTTGCACGGTAGTAGAACATTTGGAAGATGGTTCTAGAATTTTAGAATTTGACGATCCCAACTTTTTTTCAAAATTGCCAAGAATTGGCGAAGTCCCTTTACCGCCTTACATAAAAAAACAGATTGACGATCCAGAAAAATATCAAACTACCTACGCAAAAAACAATGGTGCGGTGGCTGCACCAACCGCTGGTTTACATTTCACACAAGGGTTAATAGATGAGCTCACTGATTACGGCGTAAATTTCACTGAAGTTACGCTTCATGTAGGTTTAGGAACCTTCAGACCCGTTAAAGAACCAGACATTAGAAACCATCAAATACACGAAGAGTATTATATTGTATCAAAAAGTGTACTTCGAGATATAGTCAGAGCCAAAGCTAATGGTAAAAGGGTCATAGCCACAGGAACAACGGTTGTTAGAACGCTCGAAACTATTGCCAGAAATCCTGACAAACTCGCTGGTAGAACAGATCTATATATTTACCCACCATTTGAATTTAAAATAATTGACGCCATGATCACCAATTTTCATCTACCTAAATCTTCACTTCTTTTTCTAGTTTCAGCGTTTGCGGGTCGTGATTTTATTATGAACTCATATGAAATTGCAAAAGAAAATAAATATCGATTTTTTTCTTTTGGTGACGCCATGTTTATAATTTAATTTCTAAATATTAAAGTTTATTAAATATCAGACGATAAAAAAGTGAATAATAATTTCAAGGTCGGGTGATATTATGGGAATATCAAACATTGGGGGTAAAGAAGATTTTTCCATTAACAATCCTATATCTAATAGACAGCACATTGAAATGGCGAATGCCAATCAGAGAAATCCTGAAAATTCAAACCAGCCGATTCAAAAAGAAGAGGTTATGCCAGACGAGCTTGACAAAGTCACAAAAATAATTGAAGATAGATTAAAAAAATTATCCGAAATATTCAAAGGAGAGGCGAAGTTTGAAATAGAAAGGGATTTGGATATTATTATTGTAAAAATTATAGATAAAGACAGTAAGCAAATTATAAGACAAATACCACCTGAAGTGTCCGTCAAACTTGCCAAAGCCCTAAACGATGTTCAAGGCATATTACTTGATGAGATAGCATAATTATTAATGTTTTAATGTTGTATAAACCAATTCGGCGACATCGTTATAAGTTAAAAGTAAATGCAACTTTCTTCTTACCTCCTTTGAGCCTTCAATACCAGAAAAGTATTTCATTAATACTTTTCTGAATTTTTTTACTGCGTAAACCTCTGAACCATAGAATTCTATCGTAAGTTTCAAGTGCTCTAAACAAGTATCTATTCTCTCATCTAAAGTTGGATTATAATTATTCTTTGTGAATATCCAAGGGTTACCAATAGCGCCCCTTGCAACTAAAATAAAATCCGCACCATAATTCAACAAATAATCATCTATATCTTTTTTACTAAACACATCACCGCTAGCCCCTAAAGGAATACGGATCTTCCCCTTTAACTTTTTTATTACTTCTCTATTTGCAATTCCACTGTACATTTGTGACCGAGTTCTACCATGAACAATAATATAATCAGAACCTGCTTCTTGGACTGTTTGAGCCACTTCTTCAATATTTATTTGATCGTATCCTAATCTTACCTTTACTCCTACGGGTAAATCAATACTCTTTTTAAGAGTAAAAACGATATCTCCCAATAATTTTGGATCTTTTAACAAAGCTGCCCCTGAACCTTTTTTCACAACTTTATTAACAGGGCAAGCAGCGTTTATATCGATCCAACTAGCTAAACTCTGGACAGCTTTAGCTGCTTCGACAAATTTTGTTGTGTCGTTGCCAAAAAGTTGCACGCCTATATTAGCCTCACCCTTTTGGGGAAGCATTTTTTCAACCTTTTCATTTTCCCTTATTATGGAATCTACTGAAATCATTTCTGTAAAAGTAAAATCAGCCCCAAATCTTCTGCAAATTTCCCTAAAAGGGTAATCAGTATAATCCGCCATCGGAGCTAAACCAATTTGATTTTCTAACATCCACTTACTCCTCCCGAACCATATTCGTAATTTATTTTAGCTTTTTTCGTTAAACAGGTATATACACCAATTTTAAATCTCTATACAATAAGTAAATTCAAAAATTTTTAGTAAAAATATAAAAATTATTGAATTTTTTTACTTTTTTACTTGACAATTTTTATTTTATCTGTTATAATTTTTGTGAAATCTTCGAATTATGTTTAAAATAATTAAAGGGGGTTATAAAAATGTTGAGAAGACCACAGAAAAAAATTAAAAAGGTAGAATCTTATTACACGGCTTATGATTTACTATCTGATGAATTATGGCAGGTTTATCTCGAAAACATCAGAAAATTGTAAAAGTAAAAGAATATGGGTGGGGAGCAGGAAGCCCCTCTCCACCTTCCTTAAATGGGTGAGATGGGGAGCAGGAAACCCTTCTCCACCTTCCTTAGATGGGTGGGCAGAGCGAGGGGGTAAAGATTCTCTTTCCTTATAGGGTGGGGAGCGGGGCGAAGGGGTAAAGATTCTCTTTCCTTATAGGGTGGGCTGCGGGGCGAAGGGGCGCTATTAAAGAAGTTTTAGAGTTTCTAAAGGCAATAAAAAAGATTAAAACAGGGGGAAATTCTATGACAAAAGAGCAAAAAAGAAACTTTTGGCTATACTCCACAGGTAGGCTTGTATCTTTAATAGGAAGTGGCGTACAATTGATTGCTTTACCACTGTATATTCTTGATCTTACAGGCTCTGGAACCCTTATGGGTACATTTACTTTTTTAAGCATGGTTCCAGGCTTGATTTTTTCACCGATAGCAGGGGTTTTAGGAGATCGAATGAATCGAAAGAAAATTATGGTGAATATGGACTATTTACGAGGTATAATTATACTTTTTATGGCATATTCAGCCTATCAAGGTTGGATGAACATCACCTTTATCTTCACTGCCCAAGTATTTATTTCTATATTAGACAGTGTTTTCGGTGGCTCAACCGGTGCGATGCTCCCAGACTTGGTTCCTATTGAATTCCTCACCAAAGCTAATTCGGTAAATTCTTCAATAAATAGTGTTTCTAATATTATAGGACCCATCCTCGGAGGAATCATATACGGATTTGGGGGAATCAAAGTTGTGTTTCTTATAAATGGAATTTCTTTCGTTATTTCTGCTATAAGCGAAATGTTTATTACTTACGTACCACATTTTGAAGGTAAGCAGAAAATATCCTTTAAATCCATGTTTTCAGACATCAAAGAAGGCTTAGTTTTTATAAGAGAAAGAAAAGGTTTGAAAGAACTGTTTTTGTTTGCAATGATTGCCAATTTTATAATGTCACCAATTTTTATGATTGTCTTTCCTTATGTATTAAGGCAAGAAATTGGATTTACGAGCGAACAGTATGGAATCACACAATCTTCTTTTACCGTGGGGATACTAATTGGCAGTATTTTAATTGGCACTATTTTTTATAAGAGTAATCCCAAAAAATCGATGACACTTGGTTTAATAGCAGAGGCAATTATGTTTTTCATTATCTCAACTTTATTTTTTCCACATGTTGTTACCAATTTTGGAGGTGCATCATGGACTTTATTAATAATTTTATACATAAACCTTATGGTAATAGGCGTGTGTAATGCTTTTATAAATATACCTATTAATACCAACCTGCAAAAAATGACACCAACCAAAGTAAGATCTCGTGTTTTTACAGTTTTGGGGTTGATTTCTCAAGGAGCTATACCTGTTGGCTCGTTGATATTTGGCACTCTTTTAGATTTAATGAGGGGATATCAACTTACACTGTTTGCAAGCATAGCATCAGCTATTGTAACCATCCTCTTTTTAAAAATTGCACCAGAAGAAACCTTTAATCCCAAACCTGTTACTGAAGAAGTATAAAAGTCAAACCTTGATAAAATCAATTTATCATTTGTTGTTTAATGCTTTTATGAAACACAGCGTGAATACTCTCCAGGTAAAAGAACACCCCGAAAAGGGTTCAAGGAAAAGATGAAAGATGGCTTTAAACACAAAACGAAGGGGTAATGAACCCTTATTCAACATGACGGTCAAAGAAAACATAATGTTGGACGATGAATTCACTGAAGAGGAATTCATGAAGGCGGTAAAGAAAGCGAAGGTAGATAAATTCATAGGGCTTTTAGATGAAGGATACGACACGGTAGTGGGAGAAAGGGGAAGTAAGTTATCTGATGGACAAAGGCAGAGAGTAGCAATAGCAAGAGCATTGATAAGGGAACCAAAAGTATTGATACTGGATGAAGCAACGTCAGGGGTAGATTCACAGACAGAAGAAGAAATATTCGATGAATTGAAAGAATACTAGATGACTCTGATAATAATATCCCACAGATTATCGACGATAAGAAAAGCTGGCAAGGTGATATTATTGAAAGATGGGGTGATAAGAGGAGAAGGAGCACACGAAGAGTTACTAAAAAAATCCCACATTTACAAAGAAGTAATAGAAAGCCAGTTGGTAGTATGAAAGATTAATTAGCCATTATTTTCAAGAGAACCTAATTTCTGAAAAGACGCCCAACATGGGCGTTTTTCAAATATTGAATAATTAACCAAAATGCTCTTTGAAAATCTAGATAATTCTTCAAAAATGGAAAAGTAGTTAGAAATGAAGAATTTTTAGGAAAAACACTCATAAAAGAGGACAGTAATCCATATTTGACACGAAGCTTAAACGAATTTGAAACACCTAAAAATATATGTTAAAATTATAATAATTATTTCCTTGTAAATTGAGCTTCGGGGAGAATTAGCGCGGGTCTCCTATTCCTTAAATGGGTGGGCAGCGGGGCGAAAGAACAGAAGAAACTTTTCCTTTTGGGTGGGCAGCGGGGCGAAGGGGCGCTATTAAAGAAGTTTTAGAGTTTCTAAAGGCAATAAAAAAGATCAAAACAGGGGGAATTCTAATGACAAATGAGCAAAAAAGAAATTTTTTGTTATATTCCGCAGGTAGACTTGTATCTTTAATAGGAACTGGTGTACAAATGATTGCTTTACCGCTTTATATTCTTGATCTTACAGGCTCTGGGACGCTTATGGGTACATTTTCTCTTTTAAGTATGCTGCCAGGCTTGATTTTTTCACCGATAGCAGGGGTTTTGGGAGATCGAAGAAATCGAAAGAAAATTATGGTGAATTTGGATTATTTACGAGGGATAATTATACTTTTTATGGCATATTCAGCCTATCAAGGTTGGATGAACATCGCCTTTATCTTCACTGCCCAAGTATTTATTTCTATATTAGACAGTTTTTTTGGCGGCTCAACCGAGGCAATGTTTCCCGACTTAGTTCCTATTGATTTCCTCACCAAAGCTAATTCGGTAAATTCTTCAATAAATAGTGTTTCTAGAATTATAGGACCAATCCTTGGAGGAATCATATATGGATTTGGCGGAATAAAAGTTGTGTTTCTTATAAATGGAATTTCTTTCGTTATTTCTGCTATAAGCGAAATGTTTATTACTTATGTACCACATTTTGAAGGTAAGCAGAAAATATCCTTTAAATCCATGTTTTCAGACATCAAAGAGGGAGTAATTTTTATAAAGGGAAGAAAAGGTTTGAAAGAATTGCTTTTGTTTGTAATGATTGTCAATTTTTTATTGGCACCGATTCTTACGATTGTGCTCCCTTATGTATTAAGGCAAGAAATTGGATTTACGAGCGAACAGTATGGAATCACTCAATCTTCTTTTACCGTGGGGATACTAATTGGCAGTATTTTAATTGGTACTATTTTTTCTAAAAATAATCCGAAAAAATCGGTGACACTCGGTTTAACAGTAGAGGCAATTATGTTATTCATCATTTCAGGTTTATTTTTTCCTAATATCGTTACCAAATTCGGAGGTGCATCATGGACCTTCTTAATAATTTTGTACATAAACCTTATGGTAATAGGCGTGAGCAATGCTTTTATAAATATACCTATTGATACCAACCTGCAAAGAATGACACCAACCAACGTAAGATCTCGTGTTTTTACGGTTGTGGGGTTGATTGCTCAAGGAGCTGTACCTGTTGGTGCACAGATATATGGTATTCTTTTAGATTTAATAAGGGGATATCAAATTACACTGTTTGCAAGCATAGTATCAGTTATTGTAATTATTCTCTTTTTAAAAATTGCACCAGAAGAAACCTTCAATCCTAAACCTGTTAATGAAAAAGCGTGAAAATCGAACCTAGATAAAATCAATTTTTTCAATTGTGGTCTAATGCTTTCACAATTTCCTTTTCGGCTTCTTGTATTGAGTCAGAGTTAATTATAAGGGGAGTATATCCCAATTCCATGATTACTTCTTTAGACTTTTTCCCCATGGACTTTGCTACCCAAACATTGCAATCCGAAAGGATTTTCATTATATCTTCAACTTCTGAATGTTTGTGCTGAGTAAAGTTATCGTTTATTCTTTCCTCAATAAAATTCAGCATGCCATCCTCTAATTCATATATTCTATATTTTTCAGACATTCCAAAATGTGCTTTGTTTACACTGTTTCCTTTTATGCCTAATGCTATCTTCATAGTATCTCTCCTTATGTTTTAGTAATACTTGAATACAAAATCGCCTGTTTTTAGACCACCGTTGAGCTGCTTTGCAATAACGTGACATTTGATTTTTAATAAATAGAAAATAGGCTTACTTTCATCCAATAATCCTTCTAAATTTCCTTGACCTTTACTGATTATAATATCAGCATTTGAAAATATTTGTAGGAATTCTTTACTTGCGTTTTTTAATACTATTCCAGGGGTATCACAGCCACTTGATATTAAAGAACAGTATCTATCAATTCCTATATTCTTTGCTTCTTTCATGGTGACATCGTTTAAAATGGGCTTGTCTCTGACCGCATAAGTAAGATTCACCTTATACTTTAATAACTCTTGAATGAGTAACTTATCAAAAACAGCTTCACCGGCATTATCGGCTATAATTAGTATACTGTTGGCATTAGATAATTGTTCTTTAAAAAAAGGGTAATCACTATGTGAAAACCCGTTTTCAATGGCTCTTTTGACGTTATCCTCTATATCAACGTTTAAGCTAACCCCCGCATCTATAGAATTTCCAACTGCTGACATTATCAAAGCCGATAATAATGGATCTTCTGAACTTTTAACTAACTTTTCTATAGTTGGATAGTATTGTTGAGCAGCTTTTATATTTTTTTCTTTGAATTCTAAATATATATCGTCCTTTCCTGCTTTTTGTTTTATATAATTTTGAATTCTAGTAACTATTTGAGGAGCAGAGTCATCATCGGTGATATCTGGGATCATTCGAGCATATTCATTCAAAATATCTTTAATAATTTTTCTGTTCTCACCGACTGTCATTCTACTTGCCTCGAGAACTTGTCTACATATACATGGAATACAATCATACTCAATTTTCAAGTAATAAAACCTCCAACATTTTATTTTTTCTGAGTTAATTTATGTTTTTTTCCACACACTTTTTTTGCCTTTGCCAAAGTTTTCTATATAACCTTCTTCTCTGAGATCGCTCAATACCTTTCTGATTTTAGTATCAGAAGTTAATGGGAATTTTTTCCTAAGTTCATTTATAGTGAAAGTATCCTCAGTAGCTTCAAGTATTTCTCTTCTTATATCGTAGTATATACCCCCTGTAAAATCTTTTTTAGTTTCATATTTAGATGCCACTTCTGAAACAATAGTTGGGATGTTATCCTTTTCATGTGACATGACCGCTTGAAAGAACCGTAAAGTCCATTCATTTGCCAATTTCCTGTTTCCAGCAAATATTATTTGAAACCCAGGATGATAAGCAAAAATCTCAGCTAAAACTTTAGACAAATAGGATGGTGTGTACACCTTCAGCCTACTGGGATTCAAAAAATCGGAGTAATTTGCTTCAACAACGAAAGCAGAATGTTTGTATTTAGCTAATTCACCAAGCTTCATGTGCAGAAGAGGCAAATTCCCAATGTCTCCTATAAAATTGGTAAAGGTTTTTCTTTCAGCAACAGCTATTATGCCGCTTTCACTTAGTAAGGCATAATCGCCGGCTTTGAGCTGCGCTCTTTTAACGCTACAATTGGCAAATTTCCATGGATATCTTTCATTTATGTCGATCAATATATGAAGATGATGATTCCCTTTTGCTGTTAATTTAACTTTAGGGCGATGTTCTTTTAGTCCTTGTTCCGTTCTCCAAAATATCTGTTCGTATTCTCCTTCTTTATTTTTATACTTCTTTTTTAAAAAGAGAAAGTCGCATCTTTTGTTTTGCGCTCTGTCAAGAACTACCGACAACCTTTTTCCGTAGCGATTTATTGATATAATAGGAACTCTTTCAATCTCTTGGTAATTGCTCGATGGTTTTTCTGTGTCTCTCATGCAAAAGATATGCTTACCAGCACCTGGCCATTTGTCCTGGACGAATAGTGATAATATTATTTTTTCTCCTTTTCTGATAGTTACCCTGTAAGGGAATCTGTATTTTTCTGTTGATTCAAGAACCCATAAAAAAGAACCCATCGATCATTCACCTTTCTTACAAAAAAGAAAATACTCAGTATTTCTTTCTATGTCTAATTTTATAATATTTTTGAGTTTTTACAAAATTGATTTTCTTGTTTTTGAAAATTGTTCAATTTTTATGACGAATATGATTTCTATGAAATTTTTTTCATACTGCCCAGGATCGCCTCTAAAAAGTTATAATCAGCTATAAATAGGAATAATCGTCTTTGACTAAACAATTTTATTCACATATAATTAAATTGAAGGTTGGAAAAATATAGTTGGGGGAGCAGAGTGGTGGAGAATTACATAAAAAGTTTTTGAGTTCCTAAATATCCTTAATAAATTACTGGTGGAGGTGATAACAAGATGGGAAAAGTTACTGTAAGTTTAATTAAAGCAGATGTTGGAGGAATTCCAGGTCATTCAACTGTACATCCTAAACTTAAAGAAAAGGCCTCTGAGTGCTTACAGGAGGCAAAAGAAAACGGATTGTTGATAGATTACAGAGTTTTACACGTAGGTGATGATTTACAACTACTTATGAGTCATGGAAAGGGGATTGATTCTGAAGAAATTCATAAACTCGCTTGGGAAACTTTTGAAGCAGCAACCAAGATTGCGAAAGAGTTAAAGTTACACGGTGCCGGTCAAGATTTGCTATCAGATGCATTTAGCGGAAATATTAAAGGAATGGGGCCAGGCATAGCAGAAATGGAATTTACAGAACGAGGGTCTGAAACTTTAGTTGCATTTATGATGGATAAAACAGAACCAGGTTCTTTTAACTTCCCCATATACAAAATTTTTGCGGATCCATTCAATACTGCAGGATTGATTATTGATCCTTTGCTAATTGATGGATTTATATTTGAAGTGTGGAATATAAAAGAAAGAAAAAGAATTTTTCTCAAATGTCCAGAAGATTTATATCTTTTATTATCTTTGATAGGTGCAAAAAGCAAATATGTTATAAAAAGGGTTTTTCCCAAGGATTCTAGCCCTCTACCTAAAGATGAACCCGTTGCAGTAGTAAGCACAGAAAAGCTATTCTATATCGCTGAAAAATATGTAGGGAAAGACGATCCAGTAGCATTGGTAAGAGCACAATCGGGTTTACCGGCTTTGGGAGAGGTTTTAGAACCCTTTAGCATACCTTATTTAGTCAGCGGCTGGATGCGTGGTTCACATAACGGCCCTTTAATGCCCGTTTCATTCAAAGACGCTCAATGTACACGGTTTGATGGACCACCTCGGGTAATTGCAGCAGGCTTCCAAATAAGTCACGGTAATTTTATCGGTCCTATAGATTTGTTTGATGATCTTGCTTTTGACCTTTCTCGGAAAAAAGCTTTGGAATTAGCAGATTACATAAGGTTACAAGGTCCCTTCGAGCCACATAGGCTTCCACCTGAAGAGATGGAATATACTACCCTCCCAGGAGTATTAAAAAAGCTTGAAACAAGGTTTGAAGAATTGGAATAATATCTTTTTTTCTTAATAGGTAACTCCCGAAGTAGCATGCGGGAGTTACTTTTTTATGCAAATTAATCAATAACTTTAAAAAATTTAAGAAATTACTCGACTTTTTTAAAGTTATATATTATAATTTTTGTAGGATATTTATTATTGTATTGAAAATCTTAAAGGGGGAGATAAAATGTCAAATTCAACTGGCGGGTTACAACTTTTAATAAAAAACCGTAATTTTCTACTTTTGTTTTTTGGTAGGCTAGTATCCAGTGTCGGATCTGCTATTTTTATTATCGCTATTCTTTGGTCGGCTGCAGCTGAGATAGGCGGGGTAGGTGCAGTTAGTACTGTTTTAAGTACTATAGCTGTTACGAATATTATCTTTTCTCCTTTTGCAGGTGTTTGGGCAGATAGATGGAAAAAGAAAAATATCCTTGTTATAACTGATTTAATAAGTGGCGGAATCCTTATTTTGCTGGGTATTTTCTTTGGAACATATTTCTATCAAATTTGGGTATTGATAATAACCATTTTTGGATTACAGATCTGTGGTACTTTATTTGGTCCTGCGTTGTTGTCTTTAATCCCGATTATGGTAAACGATAATGAGCTTTCTCAAGCTAATGCCATGATTTCAATGACAGATAGACTTTCACAACTTATTGGGATGGCTATCGGCGGTGTGATTGTGTCTTTAGTGGGAATAAAATGGGCAATTTTAATCGATGGGATGACTTTTATTTTCTCGGCAGTCTCTGAAATGTTCATAAAAGCGGAAGAAAAAGGCAGAAAAGAAGAGGAAGTTAGGAAAACTGGTTTGGTTTTTTCGGATATAAAAGATGGTTTTAAAGTGATATGGTCCAATGTTCAACTTAAAGGGTTGATAACCTTAGAAACTTTAGATGATTTTTTTGGAACCACTATATTCGTTTTCTTACCTGTGTTGGCTAGTGAGATACTGAAAGTAGGTCCTGGTGAGTATGGAATTATGCAAACGATGTTGGGAGCAGGTTCTTTTATTTCCGCCCTAGTTCTATCATCCATTAAAGAAATAAAAATGAAGTACGTAGCACTAATGTTATCCTCAGTTTTGGCAGGAGTATTCCTGGCTTCTCTTGGTATAGTTAACAGTTATATTTACGTATTGATTGCTTTGTTGATGTTAGGTGTTATGACTGAGATAGGAAATATTAATGAAAATCTTTTGATTCAAAGAATTACCCCTGAAAACACAAGGGGACGAGTTTTTGCGTTGCGATCAACGATAGATAATTCGTTAAGGCCTTTTTCTTATGCTTTTGCTGGGATAATGGCAACATTTTTTTCATTGAAAAGTTTGTTCTTTGTGTTTGGAATAATAACTAGCATACTTGGAATATTTTACCTAGTGATACCTAATCAATTGAAAAAACGGAATGTTTCCTAAAAATGGCTGTATAATAAAAATGGTTGATGAGATACTTGACAAAAGGGATAAAAAAAGATATCACTCCTCATAGAACAAAAAACAAAAAAATAAAAAGAGAGAGAGGAGTGATATCATGAGCAACAAAATTATAGCACAAATACTGGGTATTGACAAAGGTTTTAAGTTAAAAGAGAGAAAAGATTTGAGAAAAGATGGAG
>NZ_JBSVZD010000009.1:0-61098 GCF_054051725.1 Petrotoga sp. DB-2
GTGAGGAGGTAAAAGTACAATATTGAAGGTATTAAAAGTTAGTTACAATACGTGTTTTAGAGTTTCTAAAGACAGTAAATAATAAACTATGGAGGTGAACCTCATGTTAATAGAAACAGAATTTGGTACTGTAGATATAAAAAACGAAGTTATAAAAGAATTGGTTTATAAAGCTGTTATCGAATCCTATGGGACGGTTGAAATCTCTGGAAAACAAGGATTTTTTGATAGGATATCAAGTTTATGGTCAAAAAGTGAAGATAGAGGAATAAATGTATCGGAAAATGAAGAAAGCATAGTAATTGATCTCTTCCTCGTTTTTGAATATGGTCTCCCCATTAAAAAAGTTGCTCAAAATATACAAGAGAATGTTCATCACAGAGTTACCTCTATGTTAAATTTTGATAATATCAAAGTAAACGTGAGCATATCTGGCTTGAAATATTGAGAGAAGGTGTCTGTTGAATGCTCAAGTTTTTGTATGCAAAAGACCTATATCTAGCTTTAAAAAAAGGTACGGAAGAATTAGCTAAAAACAAAGATGAAATTAACGCCTTAAATGTTTTCCCTGTCCCAGATGGAGACACAGGTAATAATATGTTAGCGGGTATGCTCGAAGCTTGTAAAAGTATGGATGAAGTTGAAGATAAGAACGATATGAAATCTATGATGGAAAGTTTAAGAAGAGGCCTTTTGTTAGGAGCAAGAGGTAACTCAGGTGTTATTTTGTCACAAATATTTCGTGGAATAACAGAAATTCTCGAAAAAAAGAAAAGAATCAACACCCAAGATTTTATAAAGGCTCTCAAAAATGCTAAAGATAGAGCTTATAACGCCGTTATGAAACCAGTTGAAGGAACAATGTTGACTTTAATACGAAGATTGTCAGAAAAGATGGAAGAAACTATGTTCGAAGAAAAAGATTTTTTGGTTTTTTTCGATGCGATGGTAAAGTATTCATTTGAAATAGTAGAGGAAACCCCAAAATATTTAAAAAAATTACGCGATTCGAATGTTGTGGATGCTGGAGCAAAAGGACTTGCTTACATCATAAAAGGGATGAACGACGCACTTCACGGTGATATTGAAGTAGAACTAGAGGAATTAGAGTCTGCCACACCTGAACAAATAACAGAAATAGCCTATGAAGAACTAACATACCAGTATTGCACAGAAGCGATAGTAAAATTCCAGAAACAGCCTATACAAAAAAAGACCTTAGAAGAAATAAGGAGTTTTTTGGAAGGTCTCGGAGATTCCATCGTTTTAGTTAATCAGGATGACATATTAAAAACACACATACACACCAATCATCCAGGTCTTGTCTTTGAAAAGTTTTTAGAACATGGCGAATTAATCAAAACAAAGATAGACAACATGAAAGCTCAACATGAACACATTATAACAAAACAAAAAGAGGGCAAAACAGCCGATATAGAGCAAGCCAAAGTGGCCGTTAACAATAATTTGAACAATAAAAATTGGGGTGTGATTGCAGTCTCTCCAGGAAAAGGAATTTCAGAAATTTTTAAAAGCTTGGGAGTGGATCAAGTTATTTTTGGAGGTCAATCTACCAACCCTAGTGTAAAAGATATCTCAGAAGCAATTAATAAAATTACACAAAAAAAAGTAATCATACTTCCCAATAACCCAAATATAATTCTGGCTGCAGAAAAGGCCGCAGAGTTAACAGATAAAGAAATACTGATATTACCAACAAAACATGTTCAAGAAGGCATAAGTGCCATGCTTGGTTTCGATGACAATATGAACAAAGAAGAACTACAAGAATCCATGATGGGATACGTTAAATCAATCGTTCCAATTGAAGTTACTTATGCGGTCAGGGATTCTACCATTAAGGGTGAAAAGATCAAAAAAGGCGAGTACTTGATATTTCTTGGGAAAGAATTAAAAGCTCATGGAAAGAATGTTTATAAAGAAACGGAAAAAGTTTTAGAAGAACTAATAAAAAAAGGCTATGAAATCATTACTATAATTTATGGTGAAGGGGCTAAAAAAGAAAAAATCGATCAACTAGTAAAAAATCTGACCCAAAAATACACCAATATAGAGGTAGAAATTCACAACGGTGGACAGAGGCATTATCCACTTCTCATTTCCGTTGAGTGAAATCTGACAAATAATCATTTAATAATTTATCCAAGAAGAATGGAGGATTTGATTTGTACATTCAAGATGTGATTATGAACTTAGAAAAATATTGGTCCGATTTAGGATGTGTTATAGACCAACCTTATGATATTGAGATGGGGGCAGGGACATACAGTCCTGCCACTTTTTTTAGGTCTTTTGGAGCAAATGAATGGAGAGTTGCCTATGCTCAACCTTGTAGAAGACCAACAGACGGTAGATACGGCGAAAATCCGAATAGAATGCAACGATTTTATCAATACCAGGTAGTTATCAAACCTTCACCCAAAGACATTCAAGATCTATATATTAGGTCTTTGGAATCTTTAGGGATATCCCCTAAGGAACATGACATAAGGTTTGTAGAAGATAATTGGGAATCTCCTACTTTAGGTGCGTGGGGAGTTGGATGGGAAGTATGGTTAGATGGTATGGAGATTACTCAGTTCACGTACTTTCAACAGATGGGGGGCATCCCATTAACTTATATTCCCGTTGAGCTTACTTATGGAATTGAGAGAATAGCTATGTATTTACAGAATATCGACAACGTTTATGAAACCAAATGGAATAAAAATGTAAAGTACAAAGACATATATAAAGAAAACGAAAGGCAATTTTCTTACTATAATTTTGAAGAAGCTGATATAGACATGCTTAAAACACTTTACAATATGTATAAAAAAGAATTTCAAAGGCTAATTGCAAAACAATTATATTTACCTGCATACGACTATTTAGCAAAATCAGCACATGTATTCAACTTATTGGACGCAAGAAATGCCATTGGAGTTAACGAAAGGCATCAATACATATTGGATATAAGGAATATGGCGAAAAGCTGTGCAAAACTATATATCGACAGTTCAAATGCGGAGGTAATTGATGTTGAATAGAGCAATTTTTGAAATAGGTGTTGAAGATTTACCCCCATCAGAATTTGATAATATCCGAGCTCAATTAGAAGAAGAATTAAAAAAATCATTTGAAAAAAATGATTTAAATTTTTTATCCATGAATATCTTTATTTCCCCTCGTAGGTTTGGAGCTTACATCGTGGGCCTTCCAGATAAACAACCTGATAAAAAAGAAAAAAGAAAAGGTCCTCCAAAAAAGATTTGCTTTGATGGAAATAACCAACCCACGAAAGCACTCGAAGGTTTTGCTAAAAGCCAAGGTGTCCAGGTAAAAGATGTAAAATTTGAAAACAATGACGGCGCAGAATACGCATATATAGAGTCTGTTAAAGCGGGAGAACCTACAAAAATTATTTTACAAAATATCATTCCAGAATTGATAACCAACATGAATTTTGCCAAAAGTATGAGGTGGGGAAAAGGTAATTACACCTTTGTAAGACCGGTACATTGGGTCTTAGGTTTGTACAACAGAGAGATTTTAGAATTTGAAATATTCGATGAAAAATCCTCCAACAAAAGTTATGGCCATCGTTTTTTTGGTGAAGAGATATTGATTACAAATCCTCAAAGTTTCTTTAGTGAATTAAAAAAGAACTATGTAATCCCTCTATATGAAGAAAGAATAGAAGTAATAGAGAGAGAAATTCATGAGTTAGAAGATGAATATAATATCAAGATTTCTTTGGAAGAGCACGAGGATTTAATTCGAGAAATTGCCAAAATGACAGAATTTCCCAAAGGGGTAGTTGGAAGTTTTGATGAAAAATATCTTTTTCTACCCCCAGAAATTATTATTGTCACTGTAAGACACCATCAAAGAAGTTTTGTGGCGATGAAAGATGGAAAGGTAATCAATAAATACATAGCTTTCCAAGACGGCTTTGGCAGGAAAGGCAACGTTACAAATGGCTATACTAGAGTAATAAACGCAAGATTAGACGATGCGGCTTTTTACTATGAAGATGACTTAAAAGCGGATATACAGAAGAGGCTTGAAGATTTAAAGAGTATTACTTATCAAGTAGAATTAGGTAATTACAGAGAAAAATGTGAGCGAATATCAACACTCAGTTCAAAAATTGCCGAAAAACTGGGTTTTGAAAATTTAGATGTAGTTAAAAGAGCCGGGTTGTTATGTAAAATTGACATTCCTTCCAAAGTTGTATATGAATTTCCTGAATTGCAAGGAATTATGGCGAGAATCTATTTGAAACACAAAGGAGAAACGGAAGATGTTTTCTTAACGGCCCAAGAACACTACAAGCCTCTTTCGGAAAATGATGAAATATCTCAAAATTTAGTCGCTAACCTCGTCTCCTTAGCTGATAAAATAGATGACCTCGTTGGATACTTCGGTATTGGAAAGATCCCTTCAGGATCAAAAGATCCTTTTGGATTGAGAAGAAAAGCTTTTGGAATCTTAAGAATCTTAATATCGTTGGATTGGGACCTGAATCTTAAAGAACTTATCGATTTATCAGAAAAGACCTTCGTTGAAAGTGGAAAATCTAATATCTCAATAAAATCTGTAGAAAATGAGTTAATAAATTTCTTATCCAACCGTTTAGAAACCATTTTAGAAAGAGAAAAAATATCCAAAGAGGCTATAAATTCGGTTTTAATAAATATATATAAACCTTTAAGAGCTTACTTGGCTGCAAAATCTTTGGACAAGTTTATAAAAAAAGAAGAATTTCAAGATTTTATTATTGCCTTTCAAAGGGTAAACAATATTTCAAAAAATCATTATTCACAAGAATATCATGGAAGGCTATTCATAGAAGAAGAGGAAAAAAAATTATTTCAAAAATATTTGGATGTCAAATCCCAATTTGAAAACTGTTTGAAAAAATTAGATTACGACGGGGCAATTGAAAGCTTAATCTCTTTAAAAGAAAATATTGACAGATATTTTGATAACATCTTTGTTATGTCTGAAGACGAATCTATAAGAAGTAATAGACTAGGTTTTTTAAAATCTTTATCTGCTCTGTTTTATGAAATTGGAGACGTGGAAAAATTATACAAGGGCTAAATTTTAAGATAAGGCGTGTTTGAACAATGGATTTACTTTACTATGAAAATTTTAAAAGTTGTAGTTATTTTGTTCCTACCTATAAAAGGCAAGGCACATACTTTAAAATTAACCTAAATGGTTTGAACGTTGAAGCTAATTTTGAAAGTATTAACAACGGTGTAGTGAAAATCATTAGAATGGGGAACAATTTTAAAAAATCTTATTGGTTACATATATATACCGTATATAGATATTTCAAAGATAAAGGTGAACATATAAAAAGAATAGTCTTAGAAACATCCAATGGAAGTTACGAAATAAATGTTTCTGATATTCTTTTAAGAGAAAAATGGATAAAGAAAGAACTTAACAAACTTAAATCAACGAAAAAAGTCCATGGGCCACACTGCAAGTTCTGCAAAATTAAAAACCAATGTCATTTGCAATTTTTAAGGGAAGGAGATTATTCCGTAGTCCCAAATTTAAGTAAACCTATGATTGAGGATTTAAAAAACATGAATTTGGAACCCTTGACAGTTATAAAAACCAATCAAATAGAAAAATTAGACAAAAGATTCAAAAAACCTTTATACAATCTAAAGTCTCTAATTGAAAACCAAGTTTACGTTATTAATAAAAACTCTCTTCCACAAGATTACATAGTCTTTGACGTAGAAACTTACTTAAACAAAGACTTTTTGTTTGGATTTTTAGAAAATGAAACGTATGTTCCTTTCTTTTTAGGAAAAAACGAATACAAAAACGCTGAAAAAATGGTTGATTTTCTGTATGAAAAAGACAAGGTGCTATTGCATTACGATAAAAACGATCTCACAGCCTTAAAAAAACTTTCATCTAAATATCCTATGTTGAGAGATAAATTAAACAAGATCTCCTCAAAAACGTGTGATCTATACGAGATAATAAGAAAAAATTACAGCTTACCTGTTGTCTCTTATTCATTAAAAGACATCAGCAAATACTTTGGTTTTGATTGGAAAACAGAGTTAAATGGTTTTGCTGTTATACCCGAATACAAAAGCTATTTGAATGGCAATAAAAATGCTTTGAAAAATATTTTTAAATACAACGAAGATGATTGTCGAGCCACAAAATTAGTATTAGAAAGTCTTAAGACCATTTAATCCGTTCATAAACTCTCTAAATAAGACCTATGTATAGTTTATCAAATGCTGTACATAAGTCTTTTTTAATGTTAGCACAAGCAATTCTAAAAATTATATAGAAGGAGCTAATAGCATTTATGAAAGATTTATGGAATTTATTTATCACTTTTGCACGTATCGGGAGTTTAACTTTTGGCGGGGGCTACGCAATGTTACCAATGATTCAAGAAGAAGTTGTTAAAAAACACAATTGGGCAACTGATGAGGAAGTAATTGACTATTATGCCATTGGGCAGAGTACACCCGGAATAATCGCTATAAATACAGCTACTTTCATAGGTTACAAATTAAAAGGAATCCTTGGAGGAATATTTGCAACCTTAGGGATGGTCTTCCCTTCTATCGTAATAATAACCATTATTGCCATATTTTTCGAACAATTTCAAAATTTGCAAATAGTACAAAATGCTTTCGGTGGCATTAGGGTAGTTGTAGTTGCACTCATGTTGAACGCTATAATAAATATGTGGAAAAAGTCTATCAAAGATTACATAGGTATAATTATATTTTCAGTTGCTTTTATTGTTGTTGCCTTCCTAAAACTATCTCCAGTTGTAGTTGTGATAACTTCTTTCATAGTCGGATTGATTATACAACAAAATAAAGATGATGATAGAAAGTGAATTACATTATACTTTTTTTTGAATTCTTTAAAATAGGACTTTTTTCTGTAGGTGGAGGTTTAGCAACTATACCTTTTCTTCAAGATCTAGCTCGTAAGTATGATTGGTTAACCCTTAATGACTTAGCTGATTATATAGCTATATCCGAATCTACGCCGGGACCTATTGGAATAAACACAGCAACATTTGTGGGTTACAACTCGGGAGGTATTTTTGGTGGTATAATAGCTGTGCTGGGGATAGTGACACCTTCAATAATTATTATTACTACAATTGCCCATTACTTTCAAAGGTTCAATGAAAAACCATTTATACAAAGTGGATTTTATGCTTTAAGACCGGCAGTGGTTGGGCTGATAGGTGCCGCAACGTATGAAGTAGCAAAAGTTTCCTTATTTTATCTTGAGAGGCTTACAGAAACTCAAACTTTGGTTTCTGTGTTCAATTTTAAGGCTATAATATTGTTTCTAATCATCATTTATTTAATGAAACGATTTAAAAAGCATCCTGTAGTTTATTTGGCTTTAGGAGCGGCTGTTGGAATCATTTTTAAGTTTTAACTTATTAACTTAGTTAATCAGTAAAATAAGCACAGACACCTGTGCTTAAACGGTAGGAGGATATTTATGAAAAAAGGAATGCTTATTGTAATAGAATCTGGAACGGACGCAAGTGGCAAAGCCACACAAGCAGAAATATTGTCACAAAGATTAAAAGATGAAAAAATCAAGGCATTTAAAGTTGAATTTCCAAATTACAAAAGCGACTCTTCCGCTTTGATAAAAATGTATTTAAAAGGTGAATTTGGAGAAAATCCTGAAGCAATAAATCCCTACGCTGCTTCCACATTTTTTGCCGTGGACCGATTCGCAACTTATCAAAAAGAATTGAAACCTTTATATGAATCTGGTGGAATTTTAATATCTGATAGGTATACAACTTCCAACATGATATATCAATCTTCAAAATTCGAAAATCAAAGTGAAAAGGATGAATTTTTGGAATGGCTTTTGGATTTGGAATTCAACAAATTTAATTTGCCAAAGCCTGATTACGTAATATTTTTAGATATTCCTCCTAAAATAAGTATAGAATTGCTCAGAAAGAGAAAGGAAAAAATAATAGATCTAACAGGAAAAGATATCCACGAAAAAAATATTGAGTATATAAACAAGACATATGAAAATGCTAAATATGTTGCCCAAAAGTACAATTGGAAGATAATAAACTGTTTAAAAGAAAACGAAGAATTAAAAACAATCGAAGAAATTCATGAAGAGATTTACTCTATATGGAAAAACATAAGAGATTTAGGAGAAATATAAAATGGCCTTTGCTATAATTTTCAAATTTGGTTTTTGGACTTTTTTTGTATTAATATATGCTGTTGTTGCTACGACTGTCATCATCTTGGAAAGAAAAAGACCAGAAAAAACTATAAGTTGGCTTTTAATATTCGCCGTAATCCCACTTATAGGATTTGTAATCTATCTTTTTTTTGGAAGAAACTGGAAAAGAAGAAAACTTACCAGTGATATTTACTTGAATTCAAACACTACTTTATCGCAAGAAGAAAAAGAATGGCTAAAGAAGGTACTTGGGGAAAATGATATTCAATACTTACAACTAATTAATCTTTTAAAAAGGAACTCTAAGTCACCTTTATTTTTGGGAAACGACATAGAAATTTTTAAAAATGGGAAAGAAAAATTCTCTTCTTTCTTTAAAGAAATTGAAAACGCAAAAGAATCTATCAATTTAGAATACTATATTGTAAAAGACGATGAAACAGGAAAAAAACTCAAAGACCTCCTGATAAAAAAGGCTAAAGAAGGAGTAGAAATTAAATTTATTATGGATAAAATAGGTTCAGGACGTCTAAAGAAAAGCTATATAAAGCAATTAGAAAATGCAGGAGTTGAAATTGCTTTTTATAGCTATTTTTTATCGCCCTTACTTAAATTTGTAAATACTCAGGTAAATTACAGAAATCACAGAAAAATAGCGATAATTGACTCTAAAATCGGATTTATCGGAGGGATAAACATTGGAAATGAATACATTGGTAAAAGTAGTTTGGGATATTGGAGAGACCTCCACTTAAAAGTTAGAGGAGAGGCTGTAAACGGACTTCAAAAAATTTTCTTTGAAGACTATCAAACAATTGTAAAGGCAGAGAGAAAAAAAGAAAAAATAGATCCTAGTAAATACTTTAAAAAACAAGAGAGAAAAGGGAACTCTTTAATACAAATAGCGGTGAGCGGCCCAGAGTCAGAAAATTCATCCATAATGCAAACGATCCATAAGATGATTACTATTGCTAAAGACCATATATACATAGCTACCCCGTACTTCATCCCAAATGATAGTATTCTTTCGGCTTTGAAAATAGCTGCTCTTTCAGGTATTAAAGTAAAAATCTTATTTCCAGGAAAGATGGATCATTTTTTAGTATATTTTGCTTCAAGAACATATTTGGAAGAAATTATAAAATATGGTGTTGAAGTCTATTTTTACAGAAAAGATCGATTCATACACTCTAAATTTGTATCCATAGATGGTTTAATATCAACCGTAGGGACCGCAAATATAGATATTCGAAGCTTTGAACTGAATTACGAAGCAAATCTCTTAATATACGATAGGGAAAAAACTCAACAAATAGAAGATATTTTTCTTGAGGATTTAAAAATTAGTTCTCACATTTCTCAAGATTACTTCAATAATCAACCTTTCCTTATCAAATTTACCGAAGCATTCAGCAAAATTTTCTCTAATCTCTTGTGAAAATTAAAATTTTTACTTGACAATTCTTATTGATTGATGTATAATTTGGAAAATTAAATTTCAATTAAGCGAGGGTTACTATGAAAAAAATTTCATTACACTTTTTAACAAATCCTCTCAATGATGTAAAATCAAAAAATAATCAATATTTCTACTTTTGGTATTGGAAAGACACCCAACTTGGTGCCTTCCATTACCTATTAGCTAGCAAGTAGGTATAAGAAGAAACAAGTGGGTGTCTACGAAAAGTAGACACCTTTTTTTTAATAAATACGGAGAAAACAAAATCTCCAGGAGGTGTGAGGGTATGAAAAAAGTATTAACAACTTTGGTAATCGTTTCTCTATTCACATTTGCTTTCGGTGTAAAGATTGGCATCACACAAATTGTGGAACACCCTGCTTTAAACAAGATTTATCAGGGAATAGTTGATTACCTTGAAGAGTCAGGTGTAGATTTTGAATATGAGCATCAAAGTGCTCAAAATAGTTTTCAAAATGCGATAACTATAGCCAACAAATTCAAAACAGATGTAGATATAATAGTTGCAATAGCAACCCCTTCCGCTCAAGCAGCGGCAACTGAAATAAAAGATAAGCCGGTGGTATTCAGTGCCGTTACTGATCCAATCAGTGCAGGTTTGATCCCCAAATTTGGTAAAAATCCAGGAAATGTTGTTGGAATAAGCGATATGGTCCCTGTTGAAACTCATGTAAACCTTATAAGAACAATATTCCCTGATGCCAAAAATTTAGCAATCCTTTACAATACCGGAGAAGCTAACTCGGTTTTTTTAGCAGATCAAACCAAGAAATTTGCACCTCAACTTGGATTCAATGTAATAGAAATTACAGGAACGAACGCTAACGAACTTGTAACTTCCCTAAACGCTCAGGCAAACAGGATAGATGTTGCCTATCTATACACAGATAATTTGGTTGCTTCATCAGCTGAAATCTTAGGACAAGTATTTGAAAAAAACGAGATTCCGGTAGTTGCAGGAGATATTGATATAGCAAAGAAAACATCAGTTTTAGGTTTTGGCTTTGATTATTATCAAGTAGGAATAGAAACAGGAAAAATTGTCCTCGATCTTATAAACGGCAAAAAACCTTACGAAATTGAGTCAAGAATAGTGGGGGCAGATGCTCTAACCTTTTATATAAATTTGGACAGAGCTCAGGCACTTGATATAAATATACCTCAACAATTTTTAGACATTGCAGATGAAATAGTAGATACAAAATGATCATGAAAAAATTTTAGGAGGAAAATTATGGATTTAGTCGGTATATTAGAACAAGGATTAATAGCCTCCCTAGTTGCAATGGGCGTGTTTATAAGTTTCCGAGTCATCGACCTTCCGGATTTAACACCTGATGGATCGTATGTATTGGGAGGAGCGGTGACCGTTGCGTTTATGTACGCAGGCCTGCCTTGGATACTGTGTATGATTCTAGGTGGTTTAATGGCCGGTTTTTTTGGAATAATAACCGCACTAATACATAACAAATTAAAAGTCAATTCTTTGTTAGCTAGCATATTGGTTATGACCATGCTTTATTCGATAAACATAAGGGTCATGAATGGGCCGAACGTTTCTGTTCCAAAAGAAATAACAGCCCAGCAAGAAGCACAATACACGGAAAAAACGAAGTTAGATGACATTTTAGGTATGAGTAGCTTAAATGAAAGTCAAAGTAATTTACCAATAAACGATACCAAAAAAACCTTATCACCATTCAGAGAAAACTCTGGATATAATTCTACCATCCTAATAGCTTCGATAGTATTTGTATCTGCTCTTCTAACAATAATCTTTTTGAGAACGGAGTTAGGAATTGCGCTCAGGGGATACGGAGGTAACAAGGCAGGAATCAAAAACCTCGGTATGAATCCCGAAATTATGAGTATAATCGGATTATTTTTAGGAAATTTCTTCGCGGGGCTTTCGGGATCCTTGTTCTCTATGTACGGTGGATTTTCAGATGTAAATATGGGGCAAGGCATAGTTGTAACTTCTTTAGCCGCGGTTATTTTGGGGGAGATCATATTTGGCAGGTTTAATTCGTTCTATAACATGTTATGCCCCATAATTGGAGCTGTTGTCTATCAATTTTTACTGGCATTAGCTATGAGATATGGTTACATAATCGGCTTCCAATCAAGCGATATGAAACTAATAACTGCGTTGTTCATAATAATAGTAATAGGATTAAGGAGGGTAGAATTTAAAAAATGGTTGAGCTTAAAAACATCAGAGTAGTATACAATAAAAATCAAGTTAATGAAAAAAAAGCCTTGGACAAATTTGAACTAAGCGTTAAAAAGGGAGAATTCGTCACTATCATAGGTCCCAACGGTGCGGGAAAAACAACGCTTCTTAAAGTTTTAACCGGAGAGGTAGTGTTAGATGAAGGCAGTTTCACGCTAAATAACAAAAGCATAAAAAGAACCAAGCCCTACAAACTCTTTAGAAATGTTGGGATAGTGTATCAAGAACCTGATAGAGGTGTATTCCCTGATTTAACTCTTGAAGAAAATTTGATCTTGGGATCCAAAAAAGGCAACAGATTCTTTTCATTTGGAAAATATCAAGGATTAGAATTGTTGAAGTCTTTAAACATGGGATTAGAAAATAGGCTTAAAACAAAAGTCAAAGAATTTTCCGGGGGACAAAAACAGGCTCTCGCCATGGTACTTGCATCTATAACGAAGCCTGATCTTCTGCTATTAGACGAACATACTGCAGCTCTTGATCCCAAAAATGTCGAAAAGGTGATGGAACTAACAATGAAGATAAATAAAGAGCTTGGACTAACCATCATAATGATCACGCACAATATGAAAATAGTAGAAAAATATTCAAGTAGGATAGTGGAAATCAAAGACGGAAAAGTTACAAAAGATTTTGTCTACGAAAAAATACACAACAAAGAAGAATTTAAAAAAATTACAGCTAATTAAAAAATAAAAATAATTATAACTTATCTTCTAGACGCTCTATCCAGCAGGGCGTCTTTACTTTTTTAATCAATAATATAATTATGGTATAATATTTAAAACAGATTGTTTCAAAATTTGAAAGGACAAGATACTAAATGACTGTAAAAAAAGTTGATGTTTACAAAGAGATAGATGATCCAAACAGGAATTTCTTCATCTCGGCATCAGCGGGAACGGGCAAAACTTATATTCTTACACAATATTTTATAAAAGTATTAGAAAAGAATTTCCCAAATGCTGACATAGTTGATAATATTCTTACGGTGACCTTCACAAATAAAGCCGCCTCTGAAATGAAGAATAGGATTATGGAAGAGGTTTCAAACAAACTGGTTAAAAAACCTCCATATGGCATCAGCAAATTAGAATGGTACCAATATTGGAACGAAGTAAAAATTAATTTATCCCGCTCATGGATTAAAACTATAGACAGCTTTTGCTCAAGGATAATAAGAGAAAACAACATTTCCATGGGGGTAGACCCAAATTTTAGTATAATAAGCGATTTTCAAAGAGATCGAGAAGTTGAAAGATCGGTTTATTCTGCTCTAAGAGTCGCCTTAGAAATATATCAAGATAAAGAAATAGATTGGCTCAACTTCTTATCCACAAAAAGAAAGGAAAAAATAGAAAAGTATGTTGAAACTTTGAACAGAGAAAAAACAAAATTTAAAGAATCCTTTAAAAATATACTTTCTGAAATAGGATTGGACAAGTTTGAAAAAATAATTCAAGATATTGTTTCCAACTGGCGTATTGAAATGTCAAGAGTTTTATTAACTAATGATTTGGAATTAGCAGATAAAGAACTCACTGAACTTTACAAAAACTTCTTATGGCTTGTCAAAATTATTTCTCTTATCGCTAGTGAATTCTATTTGGGATTAACCATCGATAATTTTTTATACGATTTCAAAGCGGTTTTAGAAAAGGTTGCAGAAGAGTTCGAAAATAACCCCGATCTTCTTAAAAAGTACCAAAATAAATTTAAATATATCATAGTTGACGAATTTCAAGATACTAATTATCTTCAAAAAGAAATCTTTGACAAACTCCATACCACAGATAATTACTTTTTTTATGTTGGAGATAGAAAACAATCCATCTATCGTTTCAGAGGAGCGGATGTGTCTGTATTTTCTCGTTCTTTAACAGAAGCTCAAAACTCCGATGAAGAAGTTCTTTTAGGAAAATTAACTAAAAACAGAAGATCCCATCAACAAATCATAAATTTCGCGAATCGTCTTTCTGAATTCTCTTTATTTAAAAGAGATAATTTACAGATGCCAGATATCGATCCCAACCTTTTAGAAAATCTCTCTTTCCAAGAAGAAGATATATCAGAACCCGAAATCCCTCCCCAAGAGACCGAAACGATTCCCACGTTGAGTGAAGATGATACTAAAAGAGTTAAATACATAATAATTGAACCCACGGATGACAACGGATTAAACAACCAAGAAAATCGCCTTGCCATTGAAATAGAGACGTTGGCAAAAGTTATAAAAAAGTTGTTAGGACAAGAAATGGATTTCAAAGTAAGAAAAAATAATAAAGTATATTATGAAAGAAGAAAAATAGAACCAAAAGATATCGCTGTCCTTTCAAAAGAATTAAAAAATACAGAGAAAATACTTAGAACAACCTTTTTTAAATACAATATACCCTTTTATATATTCGGCAGCAAATCTTTTTACAACAGACCAGAAATTCAAGCTATTTTCGCTGCTCTCAACTCAATTCAAAATCCTCTCAACGACTACCAGTTTGTAAGGTATATGATGTCACTTCTAGTAGGTATGAGCTTTCAAGATCTTTCCAAATTAGTAGAAAAAAGGCAAGGAAGTTTCTTTGAAACCTTTGAAAATATGCAAAGCGAATTCCCTGAAGATGTAGTGGAAAGTTATAAAGTGCTTAAAAAGTACAAAGATCTCAAATACTATTTAACTCCTTCTTCTATACTGAAAGGTATAGTAAACGACAACAATTACTTCTCAAAACTTGCTTTAACAAATGATCCTGAAGTTTCAATATCAAATATAAAAAAACTTATAAACCAAGCCGAAGAATATAACAATATGGCAAATTCTTTTTCTGAATTGGTCAGATTTTTGAAAAATGCTTCTAATATCTCTGAAGAAGAGGCTTCTATAGAAGATGAAACATCTAACAGTGTGAAAGTAATGACCATCCATAAATCTAAAGGTTTGGAATTTCCTATTGTATTAATGATCGGTTTACACAACTCTATTTCAGGCACAAAAAATGGTTCTAATGCAGAATTTTCGATCCCTGATGCGACAGGAAATAGATATTACATCTTAAACAATGTATATAAAGAGAGCGTAGAAAACAGTGATCACTGGCTACTCAAATGGTTTAAAAACAATGAGTTTTTGGATAAAACCGAATCCAATAGATTAGTATATGTGGGAATAACAAGAGCGAAAGACTTGCTGATACCTATCTTAGTGTCCAATGAGAAAGCCGATACATTAAATAATTTCTTCTTAACTGTAAAAAATTCAGATATGATAGATATAATTCAATCTGATCATATTCAACAAGCACAAGAAAACGCCCTCCAACCTCTAAACCAAGATGAAAAAAATACTTTGTTTAAAGAAATACCTCAACAAAATCTTAAAGACTTAACCAATCTCTCATATAAAAAGTATATAGCCCCAACTTACATGATCAAGGAAATAAAAACTGAAGAATTAGATTTAATCGAAGACCTCAGTGGAACTATTCTATCTCCTTCAACTTATTTTGATCCAAAAAACATTTTTTCAGATCAAGAGCTTATCTTTAGAGGATCTTTTTTACACTCTAAACTAAGAAGTGCTCAAAACATAAGCCACATAAAAAATATGATAAAAAGCGGAGAGCTACCACAGGGTTTTGATGAATTAGATATAGTGAAAAAAGCCTTCACACCCACCGAGAATAAAATAATAAAAAATGAATGGAGACTCATGAAAAAATTGAATTTAGGAAAAAAAGAATACATGTTATTTGGGATTCCTGATAAAGTCATCATAGAAAATGGTGATATTGAGATTTTGGATTACAAATACTCAGAATTGAGAGATCCAAAAAAAATCAACGATTATAAATTTCAAATATTATTCTATCTTTATCTATTATCCGATTTTGGGACTCCAAAAAGGGGTCACATAATAAGTATCAAAACATTACAAGATCCCATAACTTTTGAATACGATCCCCACTTTGAAGAACAATTGATTACACTACTTTCGAAAGAGAAAGTTACAAATGAATTTTGAGAATATGCCAGAATTGCATTGGAAATTTGGGTATTTTATAATTTTAGGTATCATGGCAACTATAGCTATAATTATGATCATTATATTCAAAAAGAAGAAATGGTTTTGAATTACAAATACCTATAGGGAGGTATAATTCAATGAGAGAAAGTATAATTAAAAAAGTAGAAGAATTAAAAGAAGAAATTATTGAAAGTTCAAAAAAGTTTACATCAATTAATTCTGTCAACCCACGTGCAGGAGGACCTGGGGAAAAGAAAGCTGCAGAATGGCTAGAATCTTTGATTAAAGGCTGGAATTTCGATGAAATTAAAAGATACGACGCTCCTGATAATGCTGTTGAATATGGATACAGACCAAACATAGTTGCAATTTACAAAGGTCAAAATCCACAAAGAACTATTTGGTTTGTAACTCACATGGACAAGGTACCTGCTGGTGATATCAAATTGTGGGAAACAGATCCTTTTCAGCCGGTAGTAAAAGATGGAAAGATTTTTGGAAGGGGAAGCGAAGACAACGGAGCATCTCTAATATCAACATTGTTTGCCGTGAAAAGCATTATGGATTTAGGTATGAGGCCAGAAAACAACATCGCCTTAGCTTTGGTTTCAGATGAAGAAACGGGTTCAGAATTTGGAATAAAATACTTATTAAAACAAGGATTATTTAAAGAAGGAGATTGGTTCTACGTACCTGATGCGGGAGAACCTGATGGAAGTTTCATCGAAGTTGCAGAAAAATCGATTATGTGGTTAAAAATAACAACTATTGGGAAGCAAGGCCATGCATCAATGCCCAATATCTCCATTAACGCCCATAGAGCGGGTATGGATTTTGCAGTTGCGGCGGATAAATATTTCCATGAAACTTACAACCAACGAGATGACCTCTTTAATTATCCTTACTCTTCTTTTGAACCAACAAAAAAAGTATCAAATGTTGAAAACATAAATACCATTCCTGGAACAGATATTATATATTTCGATGGAAGAATTCTTCCAAATTATGACGTTGAGCAAATAATAAACAACCTTAAAAACCTGTCAAAAGAATACGAGAATAAATGGAATGTCAAAATAATAATTGAAGGGGAGCATCTTGAAAAATCAACAAAACCCACACCAAAAGACCATCCCTGTGTAGAAATGTTGAAAGAAAGTATAATGAATCTTAGAAATATAGAAGCTAAAGTTGGTGGAATAGGTGGAGGTACCTGTACAGCGATAGTCCGTGGGGCAGGGTTTCCTGCTGCTGTTTGGTCAACAATTGATGGAACAGCACATCAACCTAACGAATACGTGAAAATTGATAATTTAATTAAAGATACCCAAGTTTTCGCATACCTTATGAGTAATTTATAATTATATTGTTTTGAGCCTTACAGATTATATTGGGGGTTATATGATGTATGTAAAATTATGGCAAAATGATACTTTTCAAACAATTGAGTACACAGAAAACCTGCAAAAAGCCTTTGATAAAATAAACAGTGAAGAAGAAAATTTGGTCGTTGTGAGACGAGATGGAACTTTGTACAACCTCATCACTTTCAACGATATACCTACATTTTCTTCTTATGATTTTGATACGAAATTAATAGAATTATTAGATCCTACCGACTCTTTTTTATTTGACACTGACTTATTAGAAGATGCTCTAGTTTTGATGTTAGAAAACAGAGCGAGAGTTTTACCTGTTGTTAACAATGAAATGCGCCCTGTAGGAGTCTTTGGACTTTTTGAAGTTTTAAAAGCCTTTAAAACCATCTCAGCTATTGATGAAACAGGAACACGGGCATTAATAAAGATAAATGACGCTCCCGGTGAACTCGGCAAACTCTTGAGCATATTTGCGAATCGAAAAATCAACCTTCTTTCTCTAATGACCGCCAAAATAAGTGATGAAAAGAGAATGATCAGTCTTAAATTAGGTATTAAAAATATTGACCTCATTTCTGATATATTAGACGAAGAAAATATAGAGTATGAAGGTATATACGAAGAAAATGGAGATAAAGACAGGTAAAAAAGCTAATTGCGAATGGGCTGCGGAACCGAAATACTACTTCACCTTTCCTTATGGGTGGGGAGCGGGGTGAAAGGGCGCTAAAACAGTTTTTAGAATTTCTAAAGAAAAGATAGAATTACTCACTAGGAGGCGATACATATTATGAAAATAGCTTACGTATCCTACGAAGTTTCTCCATTTGCTAAAGCTGGAGGCTTGGCAGACGTAGCTGGAGCCTTACCAAAATATATAAAAAATGCAGGAGAAGATATATACGTTGTGATGCCTTTTCATAAAAACATAGAAAATAATTTTAATACTTCTAAATTTCAGCTTGTAAAAACAGGTTTAATACCTGATTCTCATACACATAAGTCTCCTTTTAGTGTTTATAAAAGTTATTTAGAAGGTTCCTCTGTAGCAATTTATTTTATTAAAACGAACACCCTCTACGATTCAAAAAACATATATGATGAGGAAAATATCTTTTTGAAAACTTCGTATTTTTGTGACTCTGTTTTAAAAACTATAAAAGAATGTGAACCAGACACAAACGTTATCAACGTAAATGACTGGCATACTTCTCTTATACCTGTATATCTAAAAACCAATTATTTTCAAGACAATATTTTAAAAAAGATAGCCACAATATTAACTATTCACAACATAGGTTATCAAGGGCTTTTTAACCCTGAAGTACTAAATCAGGCTGGATTACCTAATTACCTCTTCAATATAAACGCCTTGGAATATTATGGAAAAGTAAATATATTGAAAGGTGGAATTTTGTTCAGTAATATAATAAATACAGTAAGTCCCACTTATGCAAAAGAAATACAGAGCGAAGAATACGGATATGGACTTGAAGGTATATTGAAGGTTCGATCTGAAGATTTGTTTGGTGTATTAAACGGCATTGACTACAGCATTTATGATCCTATAAAAGATCCTCACATTTTTTATCCCATTGAATCATACAAAGACAAATTAAAAAATAAAACAAGTTTGCAGGAATACTTAGGGCTCGTTAAGGATGAAAATATAACGCTAATCTCTTTTATTGGTAGGCTCTTTGAGCAAAAAGGAATCGATTTAATTTCAAAAATAATAGACCTTTTGTTACTCACTGATATTCAATTTGTGCTATTAGGAACAGGAGATAAAAAATACGAAGAATATTTTGCTACTTTGACAAAGATTTATCCTAAAAAAGTTTCCATCAACATAACCTTCGATGTAGATCTAGCCCAAAAAATATACGCTGGATCTGATATATTTTTAATGCCCTCTAAGTACGAACCATGCGGATTAGGCCAAATGTACTCGATGAGATACGGCACCGTTCCTGTTGTAAGATACACAGGGGGATTGAAGGATACGGTTTCGGAATACAACCCAAAAGATAAGAAAGGAACAGGATTCGGATTTTATGAATACCAAGAAGCGAATTTATTATACACTTTAATGAAAGCCGTATACTTTCACCAAAAAAAGAAAGATGACTGGACAAATATTTTTGAAAACTGTATGAAAGAAGACTTTTCTTACGAAAAAACCGCGAAGAAATACATCGAATTATACAAAATCGCCCTTGACAAAAAACGAGGTTATTAAAATGATGGAATTAAGAAAAGATCCTATAATAAAAAGATGGGTTATAATATCTTCCGAAAGGTCGAAAAGACCCATGGATTTCAAAAAACAACAGCAAAAAACAGAAAACTCCTTCTGCCCTTTCGATTATGGAAATGAATACAGTACGCCGGAAGAAATAATAGCCTTTAGAGACGCTAACTCTACTCCAAACTCCCCAGGATGGTGGGTTCGTGTTGTTCCAAATAAATTTCCAGCACTCGACTCTGAAAACAAATTGAAAAAACAGGGTGTCGGGATATATGACCAAATGTCTGGCTATGGATACCATGAAGTCATTATAGAAACACCACAACACAACGCAAAATTAGCCGATATGCCAATGGATCAAATAAAAGAAATAATATGGGCTTACCTAAAAAGATTTCAAACAATAAGAAAAGACGAAAACATAAAATACGTTCAAATATTCAAAAACAAGGGAGAAGAAGCTGGCGCTTCCCTTTTACATCCACACTCACAACTCATCGCTACTCCTATCGTTCCTATTACGATTAAATCCGAAATAGAAGGCTCCAAATCTTATTATGACTTTCGAGAAAGATGTGTTTATTGTGACATAATAAACCAAGAGTTAAAGGACAAACAAAGGGTCGTTTTCAAAACAGATGAGTTCATTGTTATAGAACCTTACGCCTCCAGATTTCCATACGAAACATGGATACTTCCACTCAAACATTCACATGACTTTGGGTCCCTAGAAAACAATCCGGCATCAGTTGAAGATTTAGCAAAAACCCTTTCGATTATAACCAAAAGGTTTGATAAAAAACTCGACGATCCACCATTTAATTTATTCATACACACTTCACCGTTTATAGACGGGCTGGAACTATATTATCACTGGCATATAGAAATATTACCTAGATTAACTAATGTTGCTGGTTTTGAATGGGGCACAGGATTTCATATAAACCATGTTTCTCCCGAACAAGCCTGCAGTGACCTTATAGAAGAAAAAGACATTCTTTAAAAACGAGGAGAATCAACTATCCAACAGCTTGTGGAGACACTTATTAAATTTATTCCAATATGAAACATTCATACGTATGCAAAGGCAGCTAGGATAAAAACAAATAAAATGGTAAAAAACGTAGAAATTCCTTATTGCCTTAATAAATTTAGTTTAACTTCGGCTTAATTACCCACAGTTTTTGTGTTAGAACCTTATATTTTTTAAATAAAAAAGTCCCTTCATGAATTTACAATTCAAGAAGGGGTTTTAATTCTAAATTAGGTTAATCATTTATTAAAATTTTTTGAAAGGGCATCAACTGCTAAGATTGCATCTTTAACCATTTCTGCATCTACAGCAAATGGCATATTGTGGATTGTCTCATCTTTAGAGCAGCTTGCTTCTGCTACTTTAAGAATTTTATTATCAGTAACCTCAGTTATTCCCAGGTCAGCAAGGGTAGTCGGTAAACCAACTTCTTGGCAAAAATTCATAACCTTTTCTATTTCGGCTGGATCTCTACCTTCTAATACCATCTGGACTAAAGTAGAATAAGCTACCTTTTCACCGTGAGTTTTAGCATGTGTTTCTTCTAAAACCGTGAAACCATTATGGATTGCATGAGCTGCAGCTAAGCCACCACTTTCAAAACCAAGTCCACTTAATAAAGTATTAGCTTCGATAATTTTTTCTAATGCTTCAGTTACTACACCAGCCTCAGCTGCTTTTTTAGCACTAACTCCATATTTTAATAATGTATTATAACAAAGCTCAGCTAAATAAAGAGCTGTCATTGTTGGTGTTCCACCTGACATCGCCGTTTTTCTAGTTACAGCTGAAGCAGTAGCTTCAAAATAAGTTGCCAGCGCATCGCCCATTCCAGAAACTAAAAATCTAACTGGTGCTTTTGCTACAATTTCAGTATCAACAATCACTATATCCGGGTTTTTAGGTAAGAATAGATATTCCTCAAACACTCCATCTTCTGTGTAAATTACAGATAATGCACTGCAAGGAGCATCTGTGGCTGCAATAGTTGGTACAATAACTACTGGGAGTTGAGAATAATAAGCTACAGCTTTAGAAGTATCTAACGTCTTACCCCCACCCATTCCAATTATTATATCTGCATCTTCTGCAGCAGCTTTTTTCTTAAATCTTTCTATCTCTACTTTTGAACATTCCCCTTTAAAAAATTCAATCTCATAATCAAAATTCTTCAGACCTGTTTCCAAATCAGCTAAAAATAATTCTTTAACTATAGGATCAGCTATTATTAAAGCTTTTTCTCCAAGATTTTTAATATAGTCTCCAATTTGCTTAATCACTTTTTTGCCCTGAACATATTTTCCTGGCGATGTTAAAACTTTTGTCATTAAAAACACCCCTTTATGATAATTTTTTCACAATCAAATTATACTACAACATTTTTTGAATGTCAAATTAAATTCATTCAAGTGACGACACGGTTGATAAATGTTCAAAAAATACACTTGACTGGATAGGAAAAGCTGTTTTAAAAACTATCTACGATCTAGACAACATGAGTCAAGAAGTTTCGGTACAAGTAAAAGGCAAAATTATAAACAATCATTTCAAGTTAGTCGATGTTCAAAGCAAACTCATCACTAATTATGTAAATTACATGACGTATCTAAAACTAAAGCAACTTTCCAAATATGGGGATGTAGAAGAAGAATTAATTGAATTTTTTAAAGAAAAAATTGCCTTTGATTTGATCCCCTTACAAAAAAGAAAGGTAAGAAAAAATATTGGACCGATTTCCGATTCATGGTACAATATCGAAGATATAAAATGGATGAACCAAATTAGAGAAAAAATACCTAACTTTAGAGATTTCATGGATGTATTTTTGAACGTATTTGAACTAGGATTTTCAAAGGAAGAAGCTATTATAATAGCAAAAGCAGAGTTGGGAATTGAGGAAGATTTACAGGCAGAAGTTGAACATTATCTGCATAGATTAAAAGAAGAAAAATTAATAGAAATGTGAGATTTACACTATTATATTGTGGCACTCTATATGAGTGCCTCATTTTCTATTTTTAAGAAAGAGCTAGTTAAACGCTTTTAAATAGATCCAATCTCTCGTAATTGTTCATAATCTGCTGTAATCAAACTTGACTATCTTTGTAAATAGTTTTATGATTCAAATAAACTTACTTTCGATAGTAAAGAAAGTAAGACAATAAAATCATTTTAAAATTTATAGAAAAGAGGAGAAAAATTGGCTTTAGTAGGTAGCAGAGAATTAATTAGGGACATAAATGAGAAAACAATATTAAAGGAAATCTTTTTAGAAAAACAGATCGATAGAGCTTCACTGGCGAGAAAAACAAGTTTGAGTGGAGGAACTGTCACAAAGATTACCTCTGATTTACTAAAGAAGGGTTTAATCAGGGTAGTTGGAGAAAGCACTTCGACCGGAGGAAGAAAGCCCGTCCTCTTAAGTATTAATCCAAATTTCGGAAATATATTAGGTGTGAAGATAGGTTTGGGATATCTTCAACTGATAATCACAAATCTATCTGGAAAAATCTTATCTCAGCAACGAAAGGAGTTTGGAGAAGAGCTTGACCCACATAAAATTTCCTATCTTATTAAAGAATACGTGGAACAAAAAAACAAAAATCATTTAATTGGTGCTTCTGTAGCTGTTTCAGGTACAATCGATTCAATAAAAGGTGTTGTTCTAGATTCTTTCATTTTAAATTGGAAAAACGTTGAACTTGGGAAAATCTTAAAAAATATATTAAAGGTACCTATTTACATAATAAACGATGCTGATTCTTTCACTCTTGCTCACTTATGGAAAGGAAAATTAAAAAAACATAAACATGCCTTAGTTATGATTCTCGGGGTTGGAATAGGGGGTTCACTTATTGTGAATGGAAATCTTTACACTGGAAACGGCGGCGCCGGAGAAATTGGACACATGACTATAAAAGAGAATGGAAATAAATGTAGTTGCGGCAGCTATGGATGCTTAGAAGCAGAAGCTAGCTTTGAATCTTTGGTTAATAAGATCTACACAAAAAGTGAAAACACCCTTCTCAAAGAGTATTATAAAACGTTTAAAAATACAGAGTTATCAGAAATTGACTTTATCAGATTATCTTTAAAAGAAGATCCTCAAGTATCACACGAGGTTTTCAACGAATATTCTACATTAATAGGGACAGCTATAAAAAATTTAATCAATATTTTTACTCCTGAATACGTTTTGATAGGCGGAGAAGCCTTAGAGTTTTCAGATTATTTTTTAGATAACTCTGTAAACTATGCAAGAAAAAATGCCTTCGGAAATTTAGGTGAAAGGGTGATTTACGATGTTGATAACTTAGGACCAAAAGCATGGATGTTGGGGGGTGTGTATCAAGTAATTCAAGAGGAGATGTTTTATATCAAAGTATGAGGAGGAGGTATTATGAAAAAAGCATTGTTTCTGTTGGTTGTGGTACTTATTAGCACCTTCATGTTGGCTCAGGTTAAGGAAGTTATTTTTTGGCATAGTTATTCCACTACTTCTGGAGAGTATAAACTATTAACTGAAGAAATTATACCGGAATTTGAAAAAGAACACTCAAACATCAAAATTACAGAAGTTCAAGTTCCTTACGATGAAATGAGAAGAAGATTGATCGTAAGCACGGCAGCTGCACAATACCCTGACGTTATGAGGATGGATATTATCTGGGTCCCACAATTTGCTGATATTGGCGTCTTATTACCAGTCGATGAGGAATTTCCCGAAGATTTTCAACAAATTAAAGATGATTTTTTACCTGGACCACTGGCTACAAATTACTGGAATGGTCACTATTACGGAGTCCCTTTGGATACAAATACAAGGGTTTTGTTATGGAACCGCAAAATGTTTGAAGAAAGTGGATTAAGTGCGCCTCCAACAAATATGGAAGAATTTATCAAAGATATCAAAATTTTAACCAAAGATACCGATGGAGACGGACAGATTGACCAATGGGGTTTTGCTGATACTGGTTTCGGACCATGGAATAGCATGCCATGGATATACTCTTTTGGAGGTCAAATTCTTAATCCAACAAATTCGAAGGCTGAAGGATACGTGAATTCACCTGAAAGTGTTGAAGCTTTAAAAACATTTAAAGATTTATACAATCAGGGCTATATTGCACCTATCGGAGGGGGTGGAATTGGTGTATTAGAGGGATATGCTGAAGGTATTTATGCTATGACCTTTTCTGGCCCATGGGCTGAGAGTATTATAAAAGGTCAGTATCCCGATGCAGAAATTAATTATTCCCTCGTCCCTGCCGGTAAAGGGGGTTCTAAATCTGTAGTTGGGGGTGAAGATATAGTTATTTTCAACTCTACTAAATACAAAAATGAAGCATGGGAGTTTGTAAAATTCATGACTTCAAAGGAAGTTCAGCTAAAATTTGCAACTGTTGGTCAGATGCCTGTATTGAATGGATTACTTGATGAACCCGAAATTAAAGAACATCCATTCTTCCCAGTTTATCTAAAACAATTAGAAACAGCTGTTCCTCGCTCCCCTCATCCTGCTTGGAACGAAATCAACGATATTATGGATAGTGCCTGGCAAAATGCGGTTATAGGAGGAGTAAACCCACAGGATGCTTTAGATAACGCTGCTTATGAAATTGAAGAAATCCTGAAAGAATATAGATAATAATGGGAAAAAAATTCTAGGTGGAGGATATTCTCTTCCACCTAATATAATCCCTTGTATTAGAGGAGGAATAAAGAATGACTAGGGAAAAGAGAAGAAAATCGGTTGGCCTTCTTTTTGTTTTGCCTGGTTTGATCACTTATTTCGCGTGGACTTTGTACCCGATTATAAAAAGTTTTATTATGAGTTTATACGAATGGAATATTAATCCGAATATTTCTAATAAATTTATTGGGTTAGAAAATTATATCGAATTATTCCAAGATCCAAAATTTTATGTAGCTCTTAAGAATACTATTTTTTATACACTAATTACAGTTCCTGGACAAATGATTTTTGGCTTTTTGGTAGCTCTCCTTTTAAATAGAAAAATGAAAGGTCAAACTTTATTTCGGTTGCTGTACTATTTGCCTGTGGTAACTTCTTGGGTAATAGTCTCAATATTGTTTCAATATCTTTTTGCAGCAAGAGGAGGTTTAGTAAACTTTCTATTAAAAGACATGTTTCATATAATACAGAAGGATATTGCATGGCTATCCAACCCAAAAACAGCAATGATACCTATTTATACATTAGGCATATGGAAAGGCATAGGGTGGTCGATGCTTATTTTCTTAGCTGGACTTCAAGGAATACCTAAACAACTTTACGAAGCGGCTTCTTTAGACGGAGCTAACAGTTGGCAAACCACAACTAAAATTACTTTACCTTTAATGGTGCCCACAATTATGTTTGAACTTGTCATGCTTACCATTGGCGGATTTAATGTTTTTCTTTCGGTTTATGTTATGACTGGCGGGGGACCGATGGGATCAACGGAGGTCTTGTCTTCATATATGTTTAAAGAAGCCTTCGATTATTTCCATTTTGGTTACGGGTCGGCAATATCGGTAATTTTCTTCATTATTGTTTTTACCATAGCCCAAATCCAAAGGAAACTATTAGCTAAAAGAAGTTTCTATTAAGAGGTGAAAAAATGCAAAGAAAAAACTCAAAAAAAATAATTAATATAATTGTTTTTTGTATTTTAATTTTAGGAGCCATAATAATGACTTTCCCATTTTATTACATGTTTATAACTTCCTTAAAGGAAACAGGTTATATTTTCACCGTTCCACCACAATTAATCCCTAAGCCTGCTACATTCCAAAATTATATAACTGTCTGGAAAGAAGCAGATTTTGCCAGATACTTTATAAATAGCGTTACCATAACGCTTCCTGCAATTATTTTGAATGTTCTCTTATCCACTTTAACGGCATATGGATTTGCAAGGTATAATTTTCCGGGAAAAGAAACTTTTTTCTCCCTTCTAATCGCTACTTTAGCTGTACCCGGATTACTTCTCATAATTCCTCAATTCGACATTGTTAGTAAAATAAGATGGTTGATGGACAACAAAATTACACTTATTTTAACAGGAGGAATAGGAGGAATTGCGTTCAACGCCTTTTTCTTAAGGGGATTTTTTGAAGCTATGCCTGTTGAATACGAAGAAAGTGCAGAATTGGATGGAGCCAATGCCTGGCAGAGATTTATTTATATAGTTTTCCCACAAGCTCTCCCTTCTGTAGGAGCGTTAACTATAATGTCTTTTTTGGGAATATGGGATGACTATTTTTGGCCATCTTTGATATTAACTTCAAAGAACAATTGGACATTACCTATCGGTATAATGACTTTCAAAGGTCAATTTAGCGTTCAATGGAATGTTTTATTTGCAGGAACTATGATTTCTTTGGCCCCTGTACTAGTAGTTTATGTCCTATTTCAAAAGTATTTTATACAATCAGTTTCTGAAGGAGGTTTAAAACTTTGAAAGGAGAGACTTTTAATTGCAAAAGAAAATCATATTTTTAAACTTTTATATCTTACTTTTGTTCGTATCTATATTTGGAGGTGAAAGTATGGACATTTTGTTTGATAAATCATTTTATTATCCAAATGATTCTATAAATCTAAGGTTGTTGAATCTTCCTAACGAAACTAAAAAAATTAAAATTGTTATAACTAAAGATATTCAAACAATTAATGAATTAAGTATGAACATATCTAAAGTGGAAGAAATCATGCAAATATCTTTAAAAGCTCCTTCTAAAGTTGGAGGGTATGGATTAGACTTTTATGTAAATGATAATCTGATCTTAAGCAGGGGCCTTTCGATTTTAAATTCATGGACTGAGTCACCTCGCTATGGGTTTTTAACAGATTTTGGCGAAGGAAGATTTAACGCCGAAAAAACGATGGATTATTTAGCCCAATATCATATCAACTCTTTGCAATATTATGATTGGATGTATGACTATGGATATCTAGTTTCTAAAGAAAAAAATTACAAAGATGCCTGGAATAGAGAAAGAAATATATCAAATTCTGTTTTAAAAGATTTAATTAGAGAAGGACATGAAAAAAATATTTTTTCTATGGCTTATGTCCCTATTTACGGTGTAGAAAGAAATCTTGGCTTAGACCATCCCGAGTGGTTGTTATACGAAATAAAAGGTGAGAATTATGAACCGGTTGACTTTTATCAAAAAATTTTAATCACAAATACTTATCAAGATTCGGGTTGGACAAAATTTCTTATACAACAATGTAAAGAAACTTTAAATTTTGGATTTGATGGAATACATTTAGATCAATATGGATACCCTAAAGATAATGCATCTTTTTACTTAGAAAATAACGAATATAAACCTTACATAACATCTAAAGGTTTTAAGGAATTCATAAATGAATTGAAACAACAAACAGAAGCTCCGGTAATCTTTAATTATGTTAATAATTGGCCCAAGGAAATACAATCTCAAGCAGATGCGATTTATATAGAACCTTGGGAATCATGTAATACATATGAAGATATGTACAAAATGATCAAAGAAGCTAAGGAAAGAAGCAAAAAGGATGTCATAACTGCTGCCTACATCAATCCCTCTTTTGAAGAAAATATTATTTTGACTGATGCGGTTATTGCAATAAGTGGTGGAAGAAGATTAGAAATGGGAGAATATTTGTTAATACTCGGAGGGCCTTATTTCCCTGGCGACGCAGATATTGTAAGTCAAGATTTACTAAATAAACTCAGGAATTACTATGATTACCAAGTAAGATATGAAGAATTATTTGATATCTTAGAAAAAGAAGTAGAATTAAAAGGAAATAATTTATCTTTAAACCCAAAAAATGATTCTATATGGTACAATGTTAAGATGAACTCTAAGTATGTTTTCATTAATCTTGTCAATTTTGTAGGGACAAGCACAGACTTTTGGAGAATGAAAACAAAAAAACCCAATACAATCAATGATATAGAAATTTTTATCCCTTTAAACAATATTAAAAATGTATATTTTGCTTCAGCTGATAATCAGTTATTTTTTTCAAAAATAGATTTTTTAGAAAAAGAAAATGGGTTAATTGTAAAAGTCCCAATACTTGAATATTGGTCAACTATTCTGATAGAATTAGAATAAAAATTTGAGGAGGATTTATCTATGTTCGCAAAGACGCAGTTAACACAATACACTACTTTGTACAGAAGCGGCAAACCTTTTAAAACTGGGGCGGTGATAGTTGACTTAGAAAGCAAAGATTTTCAACAAAACGATACTATCCCATATTTTCAAGTTGAAGAAGAAGACAACAAAATAAATTTCATATACAAGATGTCAAAAGAAGATGTTGTATATGGATTAGGAGAAACTCTTGGGGCATTGAACAAAAGAGGTAAAATTTATAGATTCTACAACACGGATGATCCCGAACACACCCCTGACAAAATGTCTTTATACGGTTCTCATCCTTTTATGATCTTGGATGGGAAAAAAACTTTCGGATTGTTCATTGATTATCCTTCTGAAATAATATTTGACATAGGATTCACAGATAAAGATATTTTACAGATAACCCTCCCTTCAAAAGATTTTGATTTGTATATCTTTGATTCTGATGAAAAGCTATCCATAATAAAGGAATACTTTGATTTAACTGGGAAACCTTATATCCCTCCAAAATGGGCCTTTGGGTTTCAGCAATCAAAGTGGAGTTACTTCTCTGAAGAGGAAGTTAGAAATGTAGCAAAAAAATTCAGAGAAACTGGAATACCCTGTGATGTCATTTACACCGATATAGATTACATGGATAGTTACAAGGTTTTCACCATAAACAAAGAAAAATTTCCTAACTACGAAGGGATGGTAAAAGACCTAAAAGAAATGGGAATAAGAATTATACCGATTATAGACCCTGGAGTAAAAATAGAAAAGGATTATGAAATGTACGAAGAAGGTAAGGAAAAAGGCTTTTTCTGCGTGGATGAAAACGGTAATAACTTTGTTGCAGCTGTCTGGCCAGGGCCCACGCACTTTCCAAACTTTTTGAACTCAGAAGTTAGAAGATGGTGGGGTAAGAAGTATAAACTCTTTACAGATATGGGAATAAAAGGCTTTTGGAACGATATGAACGAACCTTCAATATTTTATACTCCTAAAGGTTTAGACAATCTTTTGGAAATGTTAAAATATTTAGAGGAAAATAAGGAAAATGCTGGTATAGAAGTTTTCTTGGCAAGAGAAACACTTTTGAACATAGCCAGTAACAGAGAAGATTATATAAGTTTTTACCACAAACTAGACAACGGTAGTTTAATAAATCACGATACGGTTCATAACTTATACGGATTCAACATGACAAAAGCAACTGCGGATGAGCTTAAAGAGTTATTACCGAATGAAAGATACTTGCTACTGTCAAGAAGCAGTTATCCTGGTCTTCACAGGATGGCTTCAATATGGATGGGAGATAATAAATCTTGGTGGGAACATATGCTTGTTAATATAAGAATGCTGCAATCTTTAAACATGATGGGATTTTTCTATACGGGAGCTGATGTTGGTGGCTTTGGAGCAGATTCATCTGCCGAATTAGTCATAAGATGGATGGAGTTAGGTGCGTTCACACCTTTTTATCGAAACCATACTGCACTAAATACAAGGCCTCAAGAACCTTGGCAGTTCGATGAAGAATCATTGAACATCATGAGGGATATAGTAAGGCTCAGATACGCTTTTCTACCGTATACTTACTCAGAATATATGAACTCCGTGAAAGAATCGGTTCCATTTGTAAAACCGTTATCTTTTGTATTTGAAGGGGATAGGGTGAAAGATATAGAAGATCAATACATGTACGGAGATTCTTTGATGGTGGCACCGGTTCACGAACAAAACAAAAAGGGAAGATATGTACACTTGCCGGAAGTGAATTGGTTAAATTGGACGGCTTCTAAATACGAAGAAAGAAATATGAAAGTTTATGAGCCAGGAGATTATTACATTGAGGCAGATTTAAACGAAATTCCTCTCTTCATAAAAGAAAATAACTTAATACTTCTTTCCGAACCTATGAATTATGTTGGTGAAAAAGAAATTACAGAACTAACAGTTATTGGTTTGGTAAGCGATCACGCTATTTACAATTATTATGATGACGATGGAACCACTTACAACTTTACAAAAGGTGAGTTTGGTAATTTAAAGATAGATATAACAAAAGTAGGTAATGATTTCAAAATAGATGTGAAAACATACGATCCAACAAATATCTTAAAAATAAAAAAGATCCATTTCGAAATATACGACATTGATGGAAGTGTCATCAAAAAAGATATGATCCTTTAGAAAAGACTTGGGATACTCCCAAGTCTTTTTTTGAATAAGAATCGATTATTCATTAATGAGTTTCATCTTTCTATTTTCAAAAAGTATAAGTGGGCTCTTAAATCGAATTCACTTTAAAGATATGGCGAAGATATGCATCGTTGGAATTTGAGGCAAAAAGATAGATTGCACAGGCGTAGATTTTAAAGGAATCTTCAACAAGTACATTTTCGGATTTATATTTTCTGTTATTCCTAAGCTATCGTATCTATAACCAAATTCCAAAAGAACAGTTTCACCATAAATTGGAGTCTGGCACCAATCGGAAAAGGCAATGTTCACTTCTTGAGTTGATCCATCTTGGTAAAGGATCATTACTTTACCTGTATAATTTCCATGGTCGCTCGCTCCTACAATGTACATGTAATCAGATATTTTTTCTATATCTTTTAGATTTATAACTTGAGAAGTTAGTATTAGGTTGTCTTTTCCATCAATTTTAAATTTAAAATAAACATCTTCCTTTTCATAAAAGAACACATTATTCGTTAAATATTTTATAAGCTCCTCTGATGGGTATTTTGCCCCTATTATTCCATCGTAATTATCAAAATTGCCGGATTTTCTGTCGGAAAAACTTACTATACCGTCGTTGTTAAATAGCTCTTCTATAGTCAATAAAAAGCTATTGTCAATAAAAACACCTTCAACTTGCGCGGTTTGAGTATATAAACTTTCTTCTGTTGTTGTTTCATAAGCTGTTTTTACAATTTTGCCCTTTGAGAATTCATAATAAAATTGGTCAAAGTCAAATATAAAAATGGGATCAATTGGTTTCAAAATAACTTGATCAATGTGAATAAAACCACTTTCAGGTTTTAAGTACAAAATAATTTGATTTTCCTCCATATTTAAGTTCCCAACGTACATGATGCCCTCATTTGGATCTAAGTTTTTATCTGTTGAATTATCTTCAGAAGAAGCTTTAACGTAGGTTTTAGAATCAAAAGACCCGGATATGTAAACTTCATATTCACCAGAATAAAAATTGTCAATTTTTTGTCTTATCCTTATGCTTTCCTCAGTTTTAATCCGGATATTATTGGTATTATCCAATTCAAAATAATAAATGCCCGTATCCATTTTTTCAGCTTCGAATATTAGCGTTTCTCGACCACTAACTATTTTAGACAAAGTTAATGGTTGAACCTTGGAAGGTAAGGTTTTTAATCTGACTAAACTTAGCAAAGCAGATATTGTCGACTCAGCACCAGCATTGCTGTTTATATATATTGAGTGTAAAGAATCATAACCTTCACCGTTTGGTCCGTACATAGGAGAAGATAAATGGTTGTTCCTTTCAAAAAACCCTCCAAACAATGCGGCCATGTAGGCATATTTTTCTTCAAGGGTAACGGAGTATAATTTCACCAAGGTAGAAATTATTGGTTCAACTGCATAAGCAATCTGAGGATACATTTTTATATACTTTCCTATTTCATAAACAGGACCTAGAGAAAGCAATACTGGATAGAATTCATCTGCTAGAAAGATTACTGAATCTAAATATTTAGTATTTCCTGTTACCTTGTACAGTTCAATCAAAGATTCCCCTTGTCTACTACCCCAACTATGCCATAATTGGTAATCCGTTCCTTCGTTGAACGCCCCCTTCATTAGTCCTTCTTTTATCTGTGTATTAAGAATTGAATCTCCAATTTTTATAGCCAATTCTTTTGCACTTTCATACCCCGTATATTTGTAATATTCAATAACCCCTAAAAGGAAAACGGAAGAAACATCCGAATTTTTATTTAAAAAATAATCCTCATCCAAGCTCTTTGATAAAAAACTATAAGCTAATTTGGCAGAATTGTCTAATTTCTTTTGGAAATCCTTATCCTCATCAAAGATTTCTAAGGCGTTTGAGATAGCCCAAAATCCTCTTGCCGCCCACCAATTTGCTGATTTTCTACTCGTTATCCCTTGCTTATTAATACTACCATCATCAAAAATAAAGTTATAGAAATCTCCATCAGAATCTTGAAGTGCCATCACAAAATCTAAAGCTTCTTTTGCTCTTTGAAGGTAAAATTCGTTGTGATAAAGTTTATAAAGTTCTGTGTACAAAACTGCAACCCTTGCTACATCATCTACACAAGTTACTCCTTCGCCTTTTGCCTCTGTGTGAACATATGTATCTCCGAATTTTTCAGCATATATCCAATAACCGATTTTTGTCTCGCCTTCTATTATAAACTCGTCCCTTAAAAATTCAAGATGATTAAGATTCATCTCTGGCACACTAAAAGAAATTACAGATAAAAAAAGAAAAGAAAACATGAAGAATTTCCTCCGATTCATAATTGTTCCTCCCTATAAACTTTGTGCTAACAAATATTTCTGCAGCATTTATAAATGCTGCAGAAATAAAAGGTTTACTGAATAATAAGTTTTAAGTTTTGTATCTCGTGTGTTCTTCCTTCAAGCAATTTTATAGCTTCTACAGTGTCCTTTGCGGAATAGATTGAGAAATATCTCGTATAAGTAACTTTGTCTCCGGCTTTGAATTTCATCATCCAATCAGCTTCATTAGTTCCTTCAAAGGTGCCTTTTGTAGCTTCATAATTATTCAATTCTCCTGGGATCCATCTAAAAATTCCATCTCTAAATTCTCTACTTTCGTAAAACCAAAAATCATTATAAACAAATTTTTTAAGGTCAGAATAAACAACGGCTGTCTCGGGTAATATTTCGGCAGCTATCAAACTATATTTCTCAGAAAAATTAGCCCTCCAATCTTCCATAGAAACAAAGGCATAGGTTGCTCCCCACCATAAAGGCTTCATTGAATCGATTGCTGGAAAAACAACATAAGCATTTCCATCAACTATTTTTACTGCATCTCTTTCCTTCCAATATTCATATGGAGTTACTCCTAATTGCTCTGACCAAATCATTCTTCTAAATATAGGAGTGATATGCAAAGAACTATCATCAACGGTTGTTAAAGGTGCTGTAGCCATAACTTGTAATTTCATTATGTCCACGTAATTGGAGAATGAAAATTCATTTTCCACTAACACATCACCAGTTTTAAAAATATGTGTGGTTAAATTTTGTGTGAGACCAGGAAGATCTTCATAGGAAAGTACAGCCTGAACAGTTACAGCGACAGGTCCTGGATCAAAAACTTTTAAATCCTTCACGGTTAATCCCATAGATGTTGTTTCAACGTGTTTGCCTAATTTCCCGTCTACATAGTATGTGCTACCTGACCAGCCTGCAATTCTTGCTGTCCCGAGTTCATTGTACAAGATTCCTTCAACATTTCCATATTTAGTAAAATTTGCTAATCCGTGGTTATTTACCTTGACCATAAAATTTTTGTTTATTACATTGTATTCCCCGTCTTTTTCCTCGATTGTGAAAGCTGGTTCGAATTGTAGTAAGTCTAAATCCCAATCATCCGAGACAACGATATTGGCTTCATTCTTAAATACAAATTGGAGAAAATCTGAAGAAGAAATTCTTCCGTTTTGATCTACATCCACAATCTGATAGGGAAGATCGTTCCCTTTCGAATCTTTTATTCTGATAGAATTCCAGTTCGCATCGAAATCATATCCAACAAAATCCAACAACTCAGAAAAACTCACCACAAATGGAACCTCAAGGTTTGTCATTTGCTCGGTAGAAACTTTTAACACCTTTTCCTCTGCAAAAAGGGTGAATGTAACAAGAAGAACCGTTACTAAAGTTACAAAGATCCTCGCTTTTTTCACTTTTGTTCCTCCTCCTTTCCTCTTTCATAAATATATTTATTGGGATACTCCAAACTAAACAGACTTTCTGTCTTATCTTTATGTAAACGCTTACAATCTCCTTAATAATTATAGCATCTAAAAAGAATCTATGCAAAGTCGACTATAGCCGTTTAAACTCGATTAGAAGCAATTATGGACTTTTAACAGTCAAAATCTCCTATTTTCTTATTTTTATTTTCTAAATGCATTTTTTCGAATATCAACTCTTAGAAAAACGAAGATTTTTTGAAATAATCGAGAATAATTACCTTTAATTGACTTTATTCGGCTATAACCCAGTTTGATTTTCTTTAAGTATAATGTTATAATTATTTTGTAAGCGCTTACAATATGGAGGTATTACTAAATGTCAAAGATAGATGATGTTGCAAAATTAGCTGGTGTATCGATAGCCTCAGTATCAAGAGTTTTGAATTCAAAAGACAATGTTTCAAAAAAAACTAAAGAAAAAGTTTTGCGAGCTATCGAAGAATTAGATTATAAACCTTCGAGAATCGCTCGAAATTTAGCCAACAAAAAAAGTTTTTATAACATTGGTTTAGTCATTAGTAAAAGGATAGACAAAATTCTCAAGGAGAATGATTCATTTGGTATAAGAGAGTTCTACACAACTGTTTTAGCAGGAATAGAAAGTTTAGCAAAAGAAAACAACATCCAAATAAAATTGGAAACCTTTGATAATGGAAACAGAAAATTACTGGAAGGTTTAGATGGCTTGCTTATAATGGGAGGAGACCGTCTACCTAAGTTAGTCGAAAATTCATATTTACCAAAGGTACTTGTAGATAATTACATTCCTGCTTTAAAAGTTGATTCCGTAATCTCAAACGGCTTTGATGGCGCCTATTATACAATAAAACAAATGATCTCACGAGGATATAAAAAGATTGTACATATTCACGGTCCACTTACATATTGGGGATTTAGAAATAGATTTGAAGGATACACGGCAGCGATGACTGAATTTGGATTGCTGCCTCAAACATTTGAGTGTGACGAAACTCCAGAAGGTATATTATATGCATTAAATTTATCTTTATCCAAAAAACCTGATGTAATTTTTGCTTCAAATGATGTTATAGCTTTAATAATTTTAAATTTTTTAAAAAAGAAAAAAATTCATGTCCCAAAAGATATTCAACTAATTGGATTTGACGATATTATCTCTTCTTCAGTTTCTGAACCTAAACTGTCAACGGTAAAAGTTTTCAAGTTTGAGATGGGGAATATCGCTTTAAATAGACTAATAGATTTGATCAATGAAAAGAATCCTCATCCAGCAATGATCTCGTTATTCACCACCTTTATCGAAAGGGATAGTACGATAAGAGCTAAGAATTAGGAATAGTGATCAAGCAATATAAGAAATAAAATGACTTATTTTAAAAAATTATAAATAATTATCGGGTAGTAACATAATTCAAAGGAGGTATGATCAGTATGAAAAAGTTAACAGTGGTTTTTATTGTGTTATTGTTGACGGTTTTTGCCTTTTCCCAGACAAAACTCGTTTTTTGGACCGCGCCTAATCCACAACAAGAAATGTTTTGGAAGGAAGTCGTTGCTGAATATGAAACTTTACATCCTGAAATCGATATCGAGTGGTCTACCATTCCTGCAGCAGGAAGCTCAGAAGAAGCTATTCTAACAGCTATAGCTTCGGGAAGAGCCCCGGATATTTCCACCAACATCTTTTCAGGATTTGCGGCACAGTTAGCGGATATAGGCCAATTAGTAGCTTTAAATGAATTGGAAGGTTTCGATGAACTTGTTGAAACACGAAAGATGGGAAGTATCATAGAAGGCTGGAAAATAAACGGTAATGCATATGTTATACCTATTTATTCAAACCCTGTTCTGATGTGGTGGAGAGATTCTTTATTGAAAGAAGCTGGCTTTGATAATCCCCCAAGAACGTACTCGGAGATCTACGAATTTTCTAAAAACTTTGTGGTACCGATGGAACGATATTCCATCCAAGTAATTGCAGGTAGAAATTGGTGGGATAGATGGTTTGACTTCATTACGTATTACTATGCAGGAGGTCAAGGAAAATCATATATAGATACTGAAAGAATGAAAGCAACATTCAACGACGAAGTTGGCCAAGAAGTAGCTCAGTTTATCAAAACAATGTTTGATAACCAATGGACTGCTGTAGACTTAGGTTCTGATCCATTTTATAACGGAGCAATTGCTGGAACATTGATGGGTCCTTGGAGCATCGCTTATGCCGAGAATCAGTATCCAGACGTCATTGATGATATTGTTATTACATCGCCACCAGTTCCTGACAATTATCCAAGTGATCAACCGATTTATACTTTTGCTGATGCAAAGGGGCTTGTAATTTTTAATACTACAAAAAACTTGGAAGAGGCTTGGGAATTTGTTAAATGGGTATTCTCGAGAGAAGATTTCGATTCGAAATGGTTAGAATACACCAAAATGCCACCAGCAAGAGAAGACTTGTTAACTAATGAAATATTTGCTGATTTTTGGGAGGCAAATCCTTTAGCGGCTGAATATGCCAAATATGTCCCCTATGCTGTTCCTCCTGCACCAATTACAACAACTGTTGACGTACAAGATATCATGACTGTTGAATTGATTGAACCTTTGATGCATGGCACCAAAGATGTTCAAAAAGCTTTGGATGATGCAATTAAGGCTATAAACAGAATCCTTTGGTAAGGGAAGGTTAAAACAATGAGTAAAAGAATAGGGTTAGCAAAAAAAGAAGCAAGGAAAGGCTTTGGTATTTCTTCAATATATTTAATTTATGCGGCAATATTTTGGGGTTATCCTTTTGTATGGTTGTTCATACTTCTTTTTTCTAAATGGAGGTTTGTCGGATCACCCCAATTCGTTGGCTTTCGCAATATTACAAGGGTCTTAACCGACCCTCTTTTTTGGAAAACAGTAACTAATGTTTTTCGTTTTATGATGTACTATATTCCTCTTGTGTTAATAGGAGCTTTACTCTTTGCCATTGCTTTGAACAAAATAAAGTTTGGCAAAACATTTGTAGCTCTTTCTTTTTTGGTAGCCAATGTTTCATCAGGAGTTGCTTATTCAATTATGTTTTCAAACCTTTTTTCTGTCAATGGACCAATAAATAAAGCCCTAAATAGTCTTTTTGGTATCACTATTCCTTGGTTTACAAGCCCACAATGGGCGATGTTTTCCATTGCATTGATTGTTATTTGGAAATTCATTGGCTATTATGGCTTGATACTGTATGCAGGGTTAACCGCTATACCAAAATCTTTATATGAAGCAGCAGAGTTAGATGGGGCAGGAAGTCTTACAAAGTTTTTTAGAATTACATTGCCACTATTAAATCCTTCTATAATAATGGTCTTGGTGTTGGCTATTACTTTGGCTTTTGGAATATTCACAGAACCCTATATGATAACCGGGGGTGGGCCAATGAGAAGTACTTTAACCCCGATGATGCATATGATTACTACAGCATTTCAAAGAATGGACCCAACTTACGCTGCAACTATGGCAGTGTTTGTAGCTATTATAAGCTTTGGAATGATTTGGGTAATAAGGAAAACTATGGAGAGAGAAGTTGATTTAGTATGACAAATAAAAAAATACAATCTGGAAATGTAATTCTTCATATAGTAATGTTTTTTTTATCTCTAATCTGGTTGTACCCTTATGCATGGCTATTCTTGGCATCGGTAAAACCCTCTGCTGAAATCTATACCAGATTCCTACCAACGAGGTTCACTTTAGAACATTTTAGATTTATATTAGAAAGCGCCGAAAGAATGAATAGACCGTTTATAAGGGCATTTTTTATAAGTTTATTTGTGTCTGTCACCGTCACAGTATGTGTTATAATAACATCTGCTATAATTTCTTTCGCCTTGTCAAAATATAGATTTAAGGCAAGAGATGGGATATTTAATTTTATTATTTTTCAAATGGTGTTCCCTGGATTCATGTTTACCATACCTTTATATATATTAATGAGAAATATGCATCTGTTGAATTCGTTGGCAGCTTTAATCGTTCCTTTTATTATGAGTGGTTGGGGCATTTTTATGATGACTCAAAGCTTTAGAGGGACACCAAACGACTACATCGAAGCTGCAAAAATGGACGGAGCCTCTGATATGTTTATTATTTTTCGAATTATGCTACCTTTAAATAATTCGGTTATAGCCATTGTTGGGCTATTCACTTTCATCGGAGTATGGGATAATTTTATGTGGCCACTCATTGTTATTCAGGACTATTATAAAATGCCTCTTTCTGTCTTGCTTGCAAGCTTTAATCACGAGTACGGTGCGTATATTGGACCAGTAATGGCAGGTTCGGTGATTCAAACTTTACCGATGGTGCTCATTTTCATAATATTTAGAAAGGCATTTTTGCAAGGAATTTCAATGTCTCTAAAATAATCACAATTAAAAAACTGTCGTTATAAGGAAGGGATATATATTGAATTTGAAGTTGAAAAGGCATTTGTCAAACCCATTGTTTGGACCTAATCCAATGCATTTGTGGGAGTCTAGGTTTGTTTTTAATCCTGCGGTAGTGTATGACGGGAAAGTTTTTCATATGTTGTACCGCGCCCAAGGAGAAGATATGGTTTCTCGGATTGGCTATGCAGTAAGTTTGGATGGTATACACTTTAATAGAATGGAAAAACCGGTATTTGAACCTTCAGATGTCTCAGAATTGTACGGCGTTGAAGATCCAAGAGTAACGTATATAAACGGAAAATATTATATGTGTTACACAGCTTATTCTCCGAGAAATATCAAAATATCTTTGGCTGCCACAGAGAATTTCTTTATGTGGGAAAGATACGGAACTATTTTACCAGAAAGTCCTAATAAAGATGCTGCCTTGTTCCCAGAAAAAGTTAATGGAAAATATATCTTAATTCATAGGTTGGAACCAGATATTTGGTTTGCATATTCTGATGATTTAATACATTGGGACAATTATGTAAAAATTGCTTCTCCAAGAAAAGATTATTGGGATAACTTAAAGATCGGAGCAGGCGGTCCACCTTTAAAAACCCCTTATGGGTGGTTGTTTTTGTATCATGGTGTTCAAGAAGACATCAGACCTATCTACAGGTTAGGTTTTATGCTCTTAGATTTAAAAGATCCAACAAAGGTCTTAAAAAGAACAGAAGAACCCATTTTAGAACCTCAGGAAAACTGGGAGATTTTCGGAGGAGTTCCAAACGTTGTATTCTCAGATGCATTGGTTGAATATGGTGATCAATACTACGTTTACTACGGTGGAGCTGATAACTACATAGCTTTAGCCACTATTTCAAAAAAAGAAGTTTTCGACTGGATAAAGAAGTGAACTTTTTTAGGCAGGAAGTGGTTAAATTAATTATCTACTTCCTGCCTAAAAAGTTTTATTGATACCTTTTTAAAAAGAGAAATTCCAAATTTTTTAGCATCTTTTCTTTATTGATGTTTATATTATCTTTTATCTTTATTTTGTACAATATGTCCGAGAAAGCTTCTACTAGTTTTTCCATCTAATTATCTGTTGCTTTCCTTGAGTAAATAACGTTACTACTTCTTCAGGAAATCTTTATCTCCACCTTTGTTGCTAAAATTCCTTTTAATGTGATATAATTAAAATACCCTAGTAGGGTATCGTTAACTTTTAATAATTTTAGAAAAGGAGTTAACACTATGAATTCTCTTGCCATTACAAATTCTGTTAGTTTTTTAACAGCATTTTCTGGTGGGTTATTATCATTTTTCAGCCCTTGTGTTTTCCCTTTAATACCCGTTTTTTTCGCATTGGTGATCCCTGATATCTCAAACACTCGTTTGGTCATCAAAAGGAGTTTTGGCTTTTTTCTTGGTCTTTCTCTCTTTTTTGCCCTGTTAGGCAGTATTTCTGGTAGTATTGGTATGATGCTTGCAAGGTACCAAAGTGTTATCAACATAGTTGCTGGTGTTTTAATAATATTATTTGGATTTCTGTTTTTGATGAATAAAAGTTTGATTTCTGCAAAGAATATAGACCTAAGAAAATACAATAAAAATAATTCCTTTTTTTCCGCCTTTTTAATTGGGATTCTAATTTCTTTAGTATGGATCCCGTGTGCAAGTCCAATATTGGCTTCGATTCTTACCTTAGCAACGACTACTGGAGAAGCAATGAGAGGTGCTCTCTTACTTTTTATTTATTCTTTGGGTATTTCCATCCCGTTTCTATTTTTTAGTGGCATCGTCAGTAAAATATTATCTAAAGTAACCTTAGGAGAACCTAAATGGCAAAAATCCTTGAGAATTATTGGTGGTATTTTACTTATAGTAGTGGGTGCTATGGTTTCCTTTGGGATTTTTAACAATATAAGTGTATTATAAAATGGAGGTATACTTTATGAAAAAATTTTTCGTTGTAACGTTATTTATTCTATCAGTAATTACAATATTTTCTGTCCCTTTAGATGAATTTGTTTTTGAAAATTTCAATGAAGCTTTCGAAGTTGCCGAATTAACAAACAAAAAAGTTGTAGTTATGTTTTCATCACCTACTTGCCCAGCGTGTACTCAATTTAAAGAAACAACATTGTTGGATGAAGAGATTCAAAAATGGCTACGCACAGAATTTGTTTTTGTTGAAATCTTTCCTACCACTGAAAAAGCCACATTTCAAGGAGAAGAATATAATTATGGTCAGTTGTTTTATGCCTTTGGTGCCAGATATACACCAACCTTTGTATTCTTTGACGAACAGCAAAATCCCTTTGGAGCAATTACAGGTGGGTATCCAGCTGAGATATTTATAGATATCCTAAAATATGTCTCCTATGAAAAAAATGAAGAAATTAGTCTAGATAAATTTATAGAAGATGGATTAGGAAAAGACATCCACATTCTTCCAAAAACCGTTCATTTATCAAAAGATGAAATCGAAAGATTATTGGACTTGGACCCAAATTCCAAATTATACGAACCCGGCAAAAATTATGATCCATATACAAATATAGTTTTACTTCAAAACAATACAAACGAACAAAACATAGAAAATTTTTACGTGAAAATATTTGAATCTAAGAATTAGAAAGTTTATTTCTGAAAAATAAAATAGCCCATGATTGGGCTATTTTTCTAATATTTTGAGAATATCTTCGAATTTTATATCGCCGCTTATGTTACCTCTTACTTCGCTTCCACCGCCTTTGATATTGTTATTCATTTTTAATTTGTCTATAAGCTCTTTACAGTTAATATTGTTTGAGAAAATAGAAAAGGTTTTGTTCTTTTCATCTTCAATAATGAGTGTATAATCTTTTAAATCCACGTATTTGTGTAAGAAATCCGCTGTTTCGTCCTCTTTTTTATGGTAAACTACTTTATTTTTATTCACAACCACCGGTTTTTCGATTAAATCTTTTGCAAGATAATATGCATTTTTTTCTGCTAACTTTTTAATACTATTCTTATAATCTTTGTTCTCATTTAATAGAATTTCTATTTTGTTTTTTAAATCATACAACCCCGATGTCAAGATAGCAGAAATGTTTTTTAAAATTAAATCTTTTTGTGAATAATCCTTAATGGCTCTAAGACCTGCTAAGAAATACACCCTCGTTAAATTCCCTTTCACTCTTTCTGTATTTGTTATCTTTAAAAGGTTGATGTTACCTGTGTTTTTTACATGGAAACCACCACAAGCAGATATATCAAAATCATCGATTTTTATCAGCCTCACTTCACCATTTACTTTATCACTTAGAGGTTTTCTTAAATTGTATTTCTGAACTCCTTCTTTATCCGTAAATATTTCTTCCACTTTTATGCACTTAGAAATTATATCGTTTGAAAGTTCTTCGGCTTTATTTAATACTTCTTCCCCGATATTCTGTCCATTCAAATCTATAGTAGAATATTCTTCACCCATCTTGAAACTAACGGTTTTTAATGAAGCTATTCTTTCAAAAGCAGCTGATAATATATGTTGTGCAGTATGTTGCTGAGCTATATCGCATCTTCTTCTTTCATCTATTTCATATAAATACTCACCAGGGTTTAAATATTTGTTTAAGACCACACCTTTTTCTGTGGTGCTTAAAACTTCAGCAGAATCAATTTTACCCCTATCTCCAAGTTGCCCTCCTTTTCCATCAGGATAAAAAGGATTATTCTCTATGGTAGCGAAATAGTTATCATCTTGTTTTATTACATTAACTATTTTTACTTTTTCACTCAAATTTAAAGCCTCCTTTTGCTCTTAGCCTAAAACTTTATATATAGCGCCCCATAAGGAAGAGAAAAAGATTTCGCCCCGCTCCCAACCCAGCTATTTCAGCGCTGTTTAATTTCTAAAGCCTTTAATTTTTATACTGGCATTCTTTTTAAGGCCATTTTATTATATAATAGAAAATAGAGAATCAAAAATCTATGAGAGAGAGTTGAGTGCTTTGAGAAAATCCTTCTTAATTTTTTTCTTGACTATTTTCAGTATAAACATCTTCTCCAATTTAATAGTAAATAATTTTGAACATTCGGAGATTATTGATTTTTTTGTAAATGAAAATACCGGCGAAATTTCTACAATTGTGGAGAATAATTACCTTAAAACTTATGATTTGAAAGAAAAGCGCATTACCCATTATTACTCAACTTCTTCTATACCAACGCATGTGGAATGGATCCTCGACAATAAATATACTATAATCGCCGAAAGTGATGGAACAATAGAAGTTTTTAACAACGATACCTCTCTTCTTAACTACAAAATTAACGTAACCGACGAATCTATTTCCTCTTTATCCAGTTTTAGAGATAAAATAATATTTACTTCCTTAGATAAAACGGTCTACGTATACAATATTACCAAAAGAAAGGTCGAATTTCAACGGAGATTTTCCACGATCCCAACGGTTGCAGAATTTTACGACGAACGTACAATATTGGTAGCAGACCATTCAGGTAAGATTTTTTTGATAGATTATTTAAACAATAAAGAAATAAAAGCCATCGAAATTGATAATTATTCAATAATTAAACTATCGATTGTAAATAACAATGTTTTTGCTTTTTCCATGAACGGAAATATTTATGTATTGGATAAAGACTTGAAGATAATAAATTCTTTTTCATTAGGTTTAACAATTAGAGAGGTCTCTTTTTCACCATTAAATGAAAATTTTACTGTTTTAACTATGAATAATCAGATTATCCTTTTTGATTCTTCAACTTTAAAAATACTCGAAGAACTAAAGCCTGATAATTTTAATATAAAAGCTATTGAATGGAGTAATGAAAAAAACGATATTCTTTATTTAAACGATGGAGTTAACATATACTCTTTAAATATCTATTCAAAATCAATTGAAAAATTACTGGAATTAAAAAAACCCGATGTTATAAAAATTATAAGAAATAATAATCATATTTATTACTTAACTTCCGACAGTGAAATAGGTGTATTTAATATTGATTCAGGAATAATTGAAAATCATTTTTCTTTTTCTGAAGAAATAGTTGATTTTGAAATAACAAAAAATGGATATTTGATACTTTCAGAAAATTCTGGATACCTATCGCTTTACAATTCTGAAGGTACGTTAATAGAAAATAAGAAGATAAGTGATTTTAAATTAACCACTTTGGAGATTTCTCCTTCGGAAAAGTTTTTAATTGCAGGGGGATGGGAGAATAATGTTTATGTACTTACGCTACCAGATTTGAGTGTTTATAAGGTAGTTGAAAATCTTCATAACAATTGGATAAAAGATATTTCTATTAATTACAACGAAACTAAAATAGCAGTGGCAAGCTTAGATAAAAAAGTAAGTATATCAGATTTTCCAAAATTTAAAAATACAATTTACATCGAAGAATTCCCATATATTATTTGGTCACTAGATTGGGCTAATAATTCAAATTTTCTTTCTATGGGAGGATTTGAAGGGATTTTACGATTATGGGATGGAAGATTTAATCAATTATATAAAAGATTTGAGATTATTACAGCTTCAATAAAGGCAATTGAATGGAGCCACGATGATAATTACATAGCCACAGGAACAACTGATGGAAATGTGTACATTTGGAATAGTAAAAACGGAAACTTAGAATCGACTATAAATGTTTCCAACGGAGAAATTGTTGATTTAACTTGGAGTAATGATGAAAGGTATTTGTATGCCTTGAGTAAAGGAAACTTATTAAGCCTTATAGATCTTCAGCAAAATAATATACCTTTGCAAAGTATTATTTTTGAAAAAGGATATTCTGTTTCCTATAGAAAAAATGGGGAGTATACCACTAATATCCCTGAACAAGTAGAAAACAAATTTTTCTATAAAAATAATCCTATAAGCCTTTTCGAAGCCGTAACATTCGAAAGGAAAGAATCTATAAACATTCCTATCTTAGAGGGTCCTGTTATAAACGTACCTTCAGAATTTTTGATTTCAGATAAAAACAACTCTTTGCTTCTTAGTGCTTTTGATAACAATCTTATTACAAAAGTTGAAATATTAGGTCAAACTTTTTTAGTTAACAGCCAATCTTACTATCTATCATTGGAGATAAATCCTGAAAAGCTTACATCAAATGTGCTTGAAATATCGGCTTATGACGACGATGGAAATAAATCCACAAAGTATGTTCATTTGAAGTTTGAGAATATCTATCTGCAAGTATTCACTAATCAAGCAGAAATCACAAACGAGCAAGGAGAAATAATAGCTATTGCAAGTCGTGGAGACATCCTAAAATTAAAAGGAGTTTTAGGAGATACTTATAAAGTAGAATATATTGACAAAGAGGGATATATTAAAAAAGCATTTGTTACGCTTTAAAACATGCCCTCAAATGAGGGCATGTTTTTCTTAAATTTATTATTCTAATTTAATTAAGCTTTTTGTGTTTTTTTACGCCTTTTTACCATACCAATAACAACTGGACTTGCGATATACAAAGAAGAATAAGTTCCAATTATGACTCCCACAGTTAATCCAAATGCGAATGAAGCTATTGATCTACCTCCCAAAAGGAACATCATAAAAGCAACTATGAATGTTGTCAAGGAAGTGTTTAATGATCTTACAATAACTTCGTTAATGCTTTTATTGGTAACTCCCTCTATATCCATCCCACGATTTTTAGTTCTATTTTCCCTTATTCTATCGTAAACAACAATAGTATCGTTTAAAGAATAACCCGCTAAAGTAAGAAATGCTGCTACAGCAGTTAAATTCATTTCTATACCAAACAGGGAATAAAAACCTAAGGTGATTACAACGTCATGAGCTAAAGATAGAATTGCCCCCACACCGTAGGAAAACTGAAACCTAATGGTTATATATACTAACAAAACTATCAAAGCAGTAATTACAGCATACCAAGCATACGATCGAATCTCCCTAGCTGCATAGCCTGAAACATCGTTGAATTGTTCAATATTTAAACTAGAATCAGAAAAAGATTCTTCTAAACTATTTATAAACATTTGTTTTTCTTCCAGGGTAGGAAAGGAATCACTTACTGTAATTATATAAAAGAATCGATCCGAAGTTCCTCCGCCTGGGTTAGTTTGAATTATCTTAGCGGTGGTATAATCTGGATCTATAGTTTGCAAAGTGTTTCTCAATTCATCTATTGAATAACTTTTATCAAAGGATACGATTATTTCACTACCGCCAGAAAAATCAATGCCAAAATTGAACCCTTTTACAAAAATCACTATTACAGAAAAGAGTATCAACGCAAGAGATAAATAGATGAAAAAATTTCTTTTTCCCACAAAATCTATATTTGGCATTATTTACTCCCCCCTTTTTCCACAACAATTCCCTTCACATACTTTTCAGGTTTCAAAAAGTGTGAAGTACTTTCTAATAGCAACCTACTTACAACAAGGTTGGTGAACATCGCACCTAAAACACCTATTATGAGTGTAACTGCGAAACCTCTAATACTTCCACTTGTTAAAAAGAATAAAACTAAACCAGCTAAAATAGTTGTTATATTGGCATCAAAAATAGTTGAAAAAACTTTATTAAATCCAAACTTTACAGCGGTTAAAGGGGGCCTACCTATTCTAAGTTCCTCTTTTATTCTTTCGTATATAATAATGTTTCCGTCAACTGTAGTGCCAAAAGTTAAGATTATACCAGCAATACCTGGTAGAGTTAATATTGCTCCTGTCCAACTTAAAATTCCCAGTAACAAAAGTGTATTATATATTAGCGCAATATCAGCAATTATCCCCATCCATCTATAAACAATAATCATGTAAATCATTACTATTAAAAGCCCAATGATTCCAGCGTTTATAATCGTAGTCACAATATCTCTTCCCAAAGTAGGGCCGAGGGTTCTTTCTTGAAATTTAACCAAATCTACTGGTAAATTCCCTGACTTTATCAACACAGAAATGTTTTGCGCTTCTTCCATACTTTCTATTCCGCTGATTTCGGCTCTTCCCTGCGATATCCTTTCTCTAACAACAGGTGCAATTATTACTTCGTCATCTAAAATGATCGCAATTCTTTGATTTACTAAATTTGCAGTCGCTAATTCAAATTTTTGTCTTCCTTCATTATTGAAATTCAAATTAACAACGAATCCTGCCCCTTGACTATTAAGAGAAGCAACGGCATCACTGACATCTAAACCGGTAATCTGAAATGGAGCATCTCCAAATTCGAAAACATTTTTCACCCTATACCAAAGGTTAGGGTTATTACTATCTCTAACGTAACTATACATTTCTATTTCTTCACCATTTATTTCTATAGTCCTATTTCTCGTAATTTGTGGGGGTGTTTCAGATTCCACAACTTCCAATACTTCTGCAAAGTAAAGCTTTCCTTTACTACCTATGAGTTCTTCAGCTCTCTGAGTATCTGATATACCAGGAATCTCAACACGAACTCTGCTTTCTCCACCGGAAACAACTTCGGAAACTATTGCTTCTGTGTAACCAGCATTGTCCAATCTTCTCCTTAGAACTGTAATTACGTTACCTACAACCTCAGAAGTATCTACTCCTTCAGGTACATCTAAACTATACTCTAAAAGTACTCCCCCCTGAATATCCAGACCTAAATTTATATTTGGGAAAAACCGGAGTATGCTTATATCATTCACATTATCTGATAAAGGTAAAATTAAGCCTAAGAATGCAAAAACAAAAACTACTATAGTAAAGAATATTCGTATCCTTCGATTTCTCAACTATTTCACCCCCTGAACAAAGTCAATGTTAAAATACTATTTATCATCTTCAGTTTCGGGTTTTTCTGGTGCTACTTCGGGTTTATCGCTTTTAGAAAGAACCCCTGCAATAGCATTCTTCGTTATATCAATCTCTGTTTTATCTGCTGTTGAAATTCTGATTCTCTCGTTAGTTATAGATATTATCTTTCCTATGATTCCTGAGGATGTAACTATTTTATCACCTTTTTTCAAAGAGGAAATCATTTCCTTGTGCTTTTTTTCTTGTCGCCTTTGTGGAAGGAACAATAAAACCCACATTAAGATTATGATTATTAAAAAGAACAACAATCCACCAAATCCCCCACCTGTGGGAGCAGTTTGCGCTTGTTCAACTGTGTTACCGGCATCTGTGGCACCTGCAGGACCAAAGTTTATAAAATCAAATACTTTTTCTAACATAAATACACCTCCAAAATTATTCTTTCTTTTTAAACTCTATTTAAAAATTCTAAAACTAGCCTTAGTAAACCTTCGCTTCGCTCTCTATCCAAAAGAGTTTTGCCGTTAAGAGTTTTTTTATAACACAAATTATTACAAAAAATGTTTACTGTTAGATTGTATCATATTTTTCTTTTATGGTCAATGAATTCTTTACAACCAACTTGTCAAATAATTTTTGATTATGTAATATTTCTTATATTTTATGTTATTATATATATGGTCATAGAATTTTGTTTTTGATTTAAAAATTGTATTAGGGGGGGTTTAGATGGATGAACCCGTATATGCAAAAATTATGGACGGAGACATAATCTTTTATTTTTCGAAAGGGAACACGCAAAAAGATCTTTTTGAACATTTTAAAAAAGAACTTGTTAAGATGAAAAGTTTTTTTAACATTGGAGATAGTTTTTACGTATATTTCGAAGACGGTTCTCAGCATAATCTATTAAATAGAATCGTAAAATTCGCCAACAGTCTTGAATTGAACGTTGCGGGAGCCTATTTTGGAAAGCTTCCCGAAGGAAAAGTAGGAAACAAAGAGTTAACCCTTTCGAGTACCCAAATTTATAGAAAACATTTGAGATCCGGCCAAGTAATACAAAATCCTGGAGACATCATAGTTTTTGGAAATGTAAACCAAGGTGCAGAAGTTAACGCGGGTGGAAGTATTATAATATTTGGAAAGGTATTTGGAACTTTAAGAGCAGGAATTACCAACAAAAAAAATGCTTTCATTATAGCCTACGAATTAAATTCACCATTAGTAGAAATCTCGGGTATCCCTTTCTTTAACTATGAATGGCCAAAGTCACCCGTTTCTATAAGGATAGAAGAAAATAAAGCATTGGTTGAACCCGTTGAACTGTAAAAAGATAGTGGAGCAAAGGAACATTAAATCAATTTTTTTTAATTTTTAAAACAGTATTTATGCTGTGTGAAAACCAAAAAGGAGGTTATGAATGGATACTTCTATTTTACTAAAAAATTTATCCAATACGTTTGGGGTGTCTTCTTTTGAAAATTATACCTTTCCTTTGATTGAAAAAGAATTAAAAAACATTTCACCAGATGTAAAATCAGAAAAAGTAGGAATAGGTAATTTAGTGGCAACTTATGGAAATGAAAGTCCCAAAATTGCCTTTTTTGCTCATGTAGACGAAATTGGAATAGTTATATCAAAAATAGTTGATGAACATTTCGCTCGTATTTCTCCCGTTGGCGGAGTCGATCCAAGAACCTTGGTAGGAAAAAGGGTTCTTTTTAAAACAAATGACTCGGAAAAAACTGGTGTAATAGGGTTTTTAGCCCCTCACCTTCAAAAAAAAGAAGACAGAGAAAAATCTCCCTCCTTTGATGAGCTTTTCGTCGATTTTTCAATTTCAGGGGGAACAAGTAATATCAACGTTGGCGATATGGGCGTTATACAAGTCCAGGCTGTTGAACTTGAAAACGGGAAGATATCAAATAAGTCTTTAGACAACAGAGTCGGTGCTGCGGTACTTATTAAGTCGTTAGAGTATCTACAAAATCTTAAATTTGAAGGGCAATTGATGTTATCTTTTAACAAAGGTGAGGAAGTGGGATTAGTTGGAGCACAAGGTAGTGTCTACCATCTAAAACCAGATTTTGCCATAGTAATTGATGTAACCTTTGGCGAAAAACTACCGGAAAATGTCGAGCCTATCAAGATCGGTGAAGGGCCAGTTATAGGTATAGGTACCACCGTTACAAGAAGTGTTTTCGAAGAACTAACAAAAACTGCAAAAAATAACAATATCAAATACCAAATAGAAACTTTTACTAGAGGCAGTGGCACCGAAGCAGATGTAGTACAAATATCTTCTACCGGAGTAAAAACAGGTGTTGTTTCAGTTCCAATCCTTAACATGCATTCTCCCAACGAGGTTGTAGATGTAAAAGATGTGGAAGAAAGCGCAAAATTATTATCTCTCTTTGCTTTAAACACTAGTTTAACTTGGAAAGGACGTCGAAAATCATGAGGAAGTATTTAAAGGACTTAACCAATCTTGCTGGAATATCTTCAAGAGAAGAAAAAATAAAAGAGTACATCAAGTCAAATGTTGCTAACAAGGTCGATGAAATTACCGAAGACAACATGGGGAACCTAATTTGTTTAATTAAAGGTAAAGATTCCTCCAAAAAATTAATGCTCGATGCACACATGGACGAAGTTGGTTTTATGATCACCAGAATAAATGAAGACGGTACTTTTGGCATATCTCCCGTTGGGGGAGTTGACCCAAGGGTAGTAAAAAGTCAGAGATTAAAAATCGAAGAAAAAATATCTGCTGTTGTCAATTCTACACCTATTCACTTAGAAAAAGAAACCGACAAAGTTGAGCAGTATGAAAGTATAAGGGTCTACGCTGGATTTTCCAACAAAGAGGAAGCATCTAAAAAGGTCCATTTGGGCGATATGGTTACATTTGATACTACTTATTATGAGGAAAATAACTATGCTGTAGCCAAAGCCTTTGATGATAGGGTTGGATGTTCTATTATGATGGATATAATTGACTATTTTTTTGAGAACAGCGAGAAACCTCTTTACGACACATACTTCAATTTTGCTACTCAGGAAGAAACAGGGCTGAGAGGTACAGGAACTGCAGCTTCAAAAATACATCCAAATTTCGCTATTGTATTAGAAGGTACAACTGCTGGGGACAACCCTGAAAACACCCCGGATAAATGGGCAACTCATATCGGAAATGGGCCGGTCTTAACATTCATGCATAGCGGTTTAGTACTTAACAAAGAGATCTTTGAAAAAATTGTAGATACTGCAAAGAAATTAGGGATTAAATTCCAATACAAAATGCGAACGGCAGGAGGAACAGATGCGGCTAGGCTCGCAAAGACTCTTTATGGAATTCCAGCAGGGGTAATATCTGTACCTTGCCGATACATACATTCTCCACAATCTATAATGAATTTACAAGATTATGAAAATACCTACCAATTGGTAAAACAACTAGTTGTTAACACACCATTTTAAGAGAGGTGGCAAAAAAATTGAAAGAGCTAATAAAAAAAATTACGGAACTTTATGGACCAAGTGGAAGAGAAGATCAAGTGAGAGATTTTATAAAAGAACAGATCAAAGATCATGTAGATGATATTAAAACAGATAAGCTAGGAAATCTTATCGCTACAAAAAAAGGCAACTCTGGAAAAACCATACTATTTGACGCTCACATGGATGAAATAGGGGTTGTTGTTACGCACATTTTAGACAAAGGCTTTCTAAAAGTAGAACAAGTTGGGGGCCAAAACCCTGTAAATTTAATTGGTTCCAGGTTGATTTTTAATGGAAGAATAGGGGTTGTAGGGGTTGAGGGAGAAAGTGAAAAAGAATTAAAAGATAATTATAAGAACTTATCTTTGGACAATATATTTGTTGACATAGGCGTATCTTCAAAAGAAGAAGCGGAAAAAATTGCCCCTATAGGCACGTTTGGAACTTTCGCTGAAGGTTTTGTCGATTATGGTAATTATTGTATGTCAAAAGCGATGGATGACAGGATAGGATGCGCCATTTTAATAGAAACTATCAAAAATATGAAAGATAATCAACACACCGTTTTATTTGCTTTTACAGTCCAAGAAGAAGTAGGTTTGGTCGGTTCTTTTGTTTCGGCTTTTGATTACGAAGTCAACAGAGCAATAGCTATAGATGTCACGGATTCCTTGGATACTCCAAAGGCTCTTAAAAGAATGAGCATGGCCTTGGGAAAAGGACCTTGTATTAAAATAAAAGACAATCTTTCTGTAAGTGACAGAGAAGTTGTGGAATGGATAAAAAATGCTGCTTTGGCAAACAACATACCGTATCAGTTCGAGGTATTAACCTTTGGAGGAACAAATGCCGCAGGCTATCAAAGAACCAAATCTGGAATCCCTAGTGGTACTATTTCTATTCCTACTAGATACATACATTCACCTCACGAGATGTTATCCTATAGCGATGTTGAAAACACGGTGAAACTGTTGAACACACTCAGTAAAACCAATTTTTAGGAACTTATTTTTCACGTTAGAGGAGGAAGATTATGGTCAATGTAGCTTTAATAGCCCACGATAAAAAGAAGTTAGACCTTGCACTCTTTGCCAAAGAATGGAAGGATGTATTTAAAAATTGCAAACTTTATGCTACAAAAACCACAGGAAAGATTTTAAAAGAAAAGGTTGGTTTAGAGATACAAACTTTTGAATCTGGACCATTGGGAGGAGACTTACAAATAGGTGCTCTTGCTGTTGGTGGAAAAATAGATTTTGTGATTTTTTTAAGGGATCCGTTGACTGCCCAACCCCATGAACCTGATGTATCCGCTGTTTTACGGATTTGCGATGTACACAATATTCCACTTGCTACTAATTTAGCATCCGCTGAAGCAATAGTTCTCGAAATTCAAAAAAAGCTTAATAATTAATACTTATTATCTTGAAGATCAATACGTTGATTACCCGTACTTAAAGGTAGTACAATATTTGGCAATGATGTCTTCATTAAAATTTCGTTTAAATAAATTCTAAGATAGGGCCAAAGTACACTATCTACAAAATTTTTAAGGAAATACTTTTCGGCCCTTTTGTTTTTTGAAAAACTTTTGAAATCCATATCCGTTTCGAAAATCACTCTGAAGGTTAAAACGTAATAAGCTATTCTATTTTTTTCTCCTTCTAAAAAAATCCTATAAGTAACTATTAAGTTTAAGTTTCTCTTTTTTTGTTCATATACATATCCTCTTTTAATCGATATTTCAGCAATTTTTTCAACTACTTCTTTGCTTGTTCTCTCGAAAAATTCACTTTCCAAAAAAATATTCTTTAGAATTATATCTTTCAATATGTTTATTTTTTTATCATTATTTTTCACAAAAACTCCTCCTAAACTCTATAGATTATTGTTTTTAGAAATTCTAAAACTTTATATATAGCGCCTTTTTATAATTTTAAGTGAAATATTTTTTCAAAATTATCATTCTTAGAAAACTCATCTCTATTTATCTCTTTATTATCTCTAGTCTCAAAATATAATTTAATACTCCCATCCAGCACTTCTGCCAATCTTTGCAAAAACAAAAATGTTGGATTGTAGTTTCCTTTTTCAAATTTAGAAATTATCGCCTGCGTTGTTCCCATCCGCTCAGCTAGATCTTTTTGTGTAATTCCCATTTGTAACCTTCTTTTTTTAATCTCATACACCAAGTCTAATAAAGCTTTCTTATCTATAGCTTCCCATTTCTTCTCATTTTCATTCAAAGTTTTCACCTCCAACATGATTATAATTAATAAATTATTATTATACAACCTTTTCAGGACCCCTTATTTTGTCTTCGAAAACATTTTATTAGCAAACTAATTATATTATAAAATATCTTAAAAGATTTTTAGTGTTGTTTTTTTACTTAATTGTAACCTATTTATATTTTAAAAAGATTAATAATGTGTTATAATATTTATTACGATGATGAACAAACTAATTTACAATAAGAAGAAGGGAGTGAAACAGTGGAATTTTTCGAATATATTTCTAGTAGTTCAAATATCATAATTAGAGAGTTTCTAAATCACTTGAAAATCATAGGTTTATCTTTGCCTTTTTCTATAGGTATAGGAGTACCAACAGGAATTTTCATATCAAGGCATCCTAAAGCCGCAAACATAGTTATTTACATTGCCAGTATTCTAATGACTATCCCAAGTTTAGCCCTTTTTGGGATTATGGTTGTGATTTTGTCTCCTTTTGGAGCTGGCTTAGGGGTTACACCTGCCGTGATTGCTTTGATTATATACTCTTTACTTCCGATTATAAGAAATACATTGGTAGCTATTCAATCTCTTGACCCACGAATGATAGAGGCTGCACGAGGGATGGGAATGACTGAATCCCAAATATTATTCAAAATCCGTTTACCTTTATCGATCCCTACTATAATGTCCGGGGTAAGAAATGCAGTAGTAATGGGAGTTGGAGTTGCTACTTTAGGATATTTTGTAGCTTCGGGAGGATTAGGATACTTTATTTTTGCTGGATTAAGTAGGTCAAGGTATCCAATGGTAATAACAGGGGTAATATTGGTTTCAATTTTGGGTGTTTTGGCTAATTATCTTTTACTAAAGTTTGAAGATGTAATTACTCCCAAAGGTCTTAAAATAAAAGATAATGAATAAGATAAAAATCATAGGAGGAACATTGACATGGCGATAAAATTAGTTAATCTCACAAAAAAGTATGGTGATTTCACCGCTGTTAATAATTTAAATATCGAATTTGAAGACAATAAATTAACTATTTTAATAGGTCCATCTGGATGTGGAAAAACAACTACCTTAAAGATGATCAATCGTTTGATTGAAAGAACATCAGGCGATATCCTCTTCAATGGAAAATCGATAGATGATATAAATCCCATACAATTAAGAAGAAGTATAGGTTACGTTATACAAGAAATTGGATTATTCCCTCATATGACTGTATTTGATAACATTGCTGTAGTTCCAAGGCTTTTAAAATGGCCTGAAGAAAAAATAAAAAAGAGGGTATACGATCTATTAGATTTAGTAAATCTTGATCCAGATACTAACGCTTATAAGTTTCCAGCACAACTATCTGGAGGCCAAAGACAAAGAGTAGGAGTAGCAAGGGGACTTGCAGCCGATCCGGACATATTGCTCATGGATGAACCATTTGGTGCAATAGATCCTATCAATAGAGAAACTTTGCAAGATGCATTTCTTGAAATTCAAGAGAAGATCAAAAAGACTATTATATTTGTTACGCATGACATAAGGGAAGCTATAAAATTGGGTGACAAAATTGCAATTTTCAAAGATGGTGAATTAGTACAGTACGACGAGACACAAAATATTGTTCAAAACCCAAAAAATGATTTTGTAAAGGACATATTAGGGGAAGATAGTCAATTCAAAGCTTTGGAATTTGTTAAGGTGAGCGAAGGATTGTACAAAGATATGCAAGTCTTTAAAATTGATGAGGACCTGTCAAAAATTAAAAATGCTATACAGAGTAAGTATCCTATCACAATATTTATTGATCAAAATAACAATTATAAAGGTTTTATAGAAACTAAAAGATTGAACAGAATTAATGATTCATCTAAATTGCAAAGCTCTTTGAAAAAAGATTACGTTACCGCAAAATCAAGCCTTTATGAAGCCTTAAACAAAATATTAAGTTCTTCAAGTACAAATATCCCTGTGGTTACTGACAAACAAAAGGTAATAGGCGTGATCAACTTAAAAGCTATATTTGAACAAATGTCAAGTAATGAAGAGGTTTGATGAGAGGAGGATAACATGGAATTTTTTACATACGTTGCTGAAAATCTTGGTTATATGGGAATAAAGGCTTTGGAACATCTTTATTTGTTCGCAAGTTCGTGGGCAATTGCTATCGTTGTCGGAATGGCAATAGGAATCTATGTTACCCGCCCAGGAAGAGAGAAAAGCGGAAGAATAGCCCTTTCAATAACAGGAATAGCCCAAGCCGTCCCAAGTATTGCTGTTATTGCTCTCGTTTTTTTATTCATGGGAATCGGTCCTGCCCCTGCAATTTTCGCTTTATTTTTATACAGTATAGTGCCTATAACTTTTAACACCGCATCAGGGCTTTTCGGCATCGATAAAGGTATGATTGAAGCAGCAAGAGGAATGGGGATGACTAACAGGCAAATCTTGTGGCAAGTAGAAATCCCAAACGCTGTACCTACTATTTTCTCAGGAATAAGAAATGCAGCGATAATAAATTTAGGAACAGCTACAATTGCATCAGCCATAGGTGCTGGAGGATTGGGAGAATTGATTTTTATAGGTCTTGGGACCTTCAAATTCGAGATGATATTAGCTGGAGCTATTCCAGTATCTATAATGGCCGTTTTAATTGATTTCGCGCTTGCAACAATACAAAACAGAATGACTTCGGAAGGTATTAAGTTACAAAATGAATAGTGAAAAAATTTTTAAATGGAGGTGTTAACGTTGAAAAAATTGGCAGTACTTATGTTAGTTGTAGTATTTTCTTTAACTGCACTATTTGGTGCAACTTTAACCGTAGGTGCAAAAAATTTCACTGAACAGTATGTCCTTGGAAACTTAGCTTCACTGCTACTTGAAGAGAACGGTTTTAACGTTGTTGAAAGGTTTGGCCTTAGTTCTCTTGTCGCAAGGCAAGGTTTGACAACAGGTCAGATTGATCTATATCCAGATTACACTGGAACCGCGTGGGTAACTTACCTAGGTCAAGAAGAATTAATCACTGATCCAGATGAACTTTTAGAAAAAGTTAGAAAATTAGACGCTGAAAATGGAGTTGTTTGGCTTGATAGAATAAACGCTAACAATACTTATGCCCTTGCTATTCGTCAAGAAGATTACGAAAAATATGGTTTCGAAACCCTTTCTGACTTAGTCGCTTACTGGAACGAACATCCAAAAGAGTTTGTGGTAGGAGTCGGCTATGAATTTTATGAAAGACCAGATGGCTTCTTTGCCTTCGCTGAACACTATGGTTTAGATATTCCTGAATCTCAAGTATCAACCATGCAACTCGGATTAACCTACGAGGCAATTGCAAATAATAAGATAGATATCGCTATGGTTTTTGCTACCGATCCAAAAATTTTAAGATACAACCTACATGTACTAGAAGACGATAAAAACTTCTGGCCTTATTATCACATTTCTTTCGCAGTGAGAAAAGATACACTTGATAAATACCCTGAAATTGAGGAAATTTTAAGACCTCTCACACTGTACTTAAACCAAGACATTTTAATAAGGCTAAACTACAGAGTAGATGTTGAGGGTCTTGAACCAGAAGTCGTTGCAAGAGAATATTTAGAAGGATTAGGTTTGATAGATTAAACGATCTAATATTCAATTTCACAAATAAGGGTGAAGGGTATCTCTTCACCCTTATTATTTGATAAAAAGAACCATTTGCTAATGGTATTGGTGTATCTAATATCATAAAAGACATTTCACAACAAAAAGTCTCAGACTTTGAAAATGAGAACAGTAAAACTTAGTTATGGAGGTATTTTGATGAAAAAAACGATCTTACTGTTGTTAATAATGGTATTTACTTTAAGTACATTTTTTGGTGCAACTTTAACTGTAGGTATAAGATACTTCACAGAACATTATATCCTTGGAAACCTAGCTGCACTGCTACTCGAAGAACATGGTTTTAACGTTGTTAAAAGGGATGGCCTTCATGCTCTCCCCTCTAGAGAAGGGTTAATAACGGGTCAGATCGATGTACTTGCAGAGTACACTGGAACCGCGTGGGCAACTTACCTAGGCCAAGAAGAAATGATTACCGATCCAGATGAACTTTTCAAAAAAGTCAAAGAACTAGACGCTAAAAATGGGGTCGTTTGGCTTGATAGAATAAACGTTAACAATACTTATGCCCTTGCTATTCGTCAAGAAGATTACGAAAAATATGGTTTCGAAACCCTTTCTGACTTAGTCGCTTACTGGAACGAACATCCAACTGAGTTTGTGGCAGGAGTCGACCACGAATTCTATGAAAGACCTGATGGCTTCTTTGCCTTTGCTGAGCACTATGGTTTAGATATTCCTGATTCTCAAGTATTAACTATGCAAACCGGATTAACTTACGAAGCACTTTCAAACAATAAAATAGACATCGCTATGGTTTTTACTACCGATCCACAAATTTTAAAATACAACCTACATGTACTAGAAGACGATAAAAACTTCTGGCCTTATTACCATATCTCTTTTATAGTTAGAAAAGATGTACTTGATAAATACCCTGAAATTGAGGAGATTTTAAGACCTCTCACACTGTACCTAAACGAAGACATTTTAATAAGGCTAAACTACAGAGTAGATGTTGAGGGTCTTGAACCAGAAGTCGTTGCAAGAGAATATTTAGAAGGATTAGGTTTAATAGATTAAACGATCTAATATTCAATTTCACAAACAAGGGTGAAGGGTACCTCTTCACCCTTATAATTTAAAGAAAAAGGAGGATTAATTTGTGGCAGGTATTGCCGGAACAACAGCTAAAGACAATAAAATTGTTAACAAAATATTGAACAGAATTCAACACCGAGGTCCAAAATCAACATGGGTAGAAGAAGGAGAAAAAGCAACTATAGGTTGCTGCTTGCTTCCATCTGAGGAAACAGCAAAAGAGCGGGTCTTTACAAAAGAAGGAAACGGTATTTCTGTTTTAGATGGGCATCTTTTTGACGAAGATAATTTACATCTTGAAGCGCCATCATTAATACTCGAAAATTATAGAAAATTTGGGAAAAAATTTGCAAGCTATTTAGATGGTGATTTTGCTTTTGCAATCGATGACAGAAATGATCTTATTTTAGGCCGTGATCACATCGGTTCTCATCCCCTATATTATGGCTTTTATAATAATGAACTTTATTTTTCCTCGGAAGCAAAAGGTCTTGTTGGTATAGTTAAGGAGATTCAAGAGCTAGAACCTGGACACTTATTTTCATTAAAGGACGGCGTTTTACCTTATTCAACTTTCTCTGAAAGTGTTCCTCACTTTAAAACACCGCAAGATGCCGCTAAAATACTGAAGGAATTATTAGAGAAGGCTGTTAAACGTAATATGTCAGATGGTTGTGTGGATGGAACTTTACTTAGCGGCGGATTGGATAGCAGTATTATCGCTTATACTGCTTCTAAATATCAAAAACCCATCAAAACCTTCACAATAGGCGTTTCTCAAAATGGAGATCTTCCAAGGGCAATAGAAATGGCAGAATTTATTGGTTCTTCCCATTATTGGAAAATTTTTGATAAACAAAAAATTGAAAATATTCTCCCGAAAGCTATTTATCATTTAGAATCCTTCGAAGAATCTTGTGTTCATGGAGCAGTGGCACATTATTTGACAGCGAAATTTGCCCGTGAAAAGGGTGTAAATTGTTTGTTGTGCGGTGAAGGAGCAGATGAGCTTTTAGGAGGTTATCACGAACTAAAGCAAGCAGAGTCAAATCAAGAGATGGATAATTTTTTTGATGATTTAATGTCTAACGCCTACCGTACTGGACTCCAAAGACTCGATAGATCCTTCTCAGCTCATGGAATCGAATATCGCGCTCCTTTTCTTGATAGACGTGTGGTGAATTTTTGTAATCAAATACCAAATGAATGGAAAATTTACGGACCTGAAAAAATTGAAAAATGGATATTAAGAAAAGCTTATGAAAATGATTTGCCTAACAACATTGTAAATCGAAGAAAAGAACCCTTTGCTAATGGTTCTGGTGTATCTGATATCATAAAAGATATTTCACAACAGAAAAGCTCAGAATTTGAAAGGGAGCCAAGTACATTTCAAAATTTAGATATTGATTGGGCGTTTAAATCTCCCGCTGAGTATTATTATTACCGTTTATTTAAAGAATTCTTTCCAGATAAATCTTATGAACGTTTAGTAACCAGATGGAATCCTTTATTAAGATGATGAACAGTGAAGCTATCCCTTAAATATGGTGGGAAGCACTTCTAAGAGAGCGAAGTCCGTTCCTTAGAAGGGTGGGCTGCGGGGCGGAAGGGGCGCTAAAACTGATTGAATGTAAACCTACATTAATGGAGGTGTTAACGTTGAAAAAATTGGCGATATTTGTATTGTTTGTTGTGTTTTCTTTAACTGCGCTTTTTGGTGCAACTTTAACCGTAGGTGCTTCCAATTACACAGAACAGTACCTATTTGGTGAACTTATATCTGCTTTACTTGAAGAAAACGGTTTTAAGATTGATAAAAGATTTGGCTTAAATACATTAGTGAAAAGAACAGGTATGTTGAACGGTCAAATTGATGTTACTGCAGATTACACAGGAACAGCGTGGACAACATACTATCATAAAGAGGAATTGATTTACGACCCAGTAGAATTATACAACCAAGTTAAAAACATAGATAAAGAAAAAGGGTTAGTATGGTTAGATCTAACTAGTATCAACAACTCATATGCCTTGGCCATGAAAAGGGAAAGAGCAGAAAGTTTAGGCATTGATACCATATCCGAACTTGCTGAATATGTAAATGACCATCCTGGAGAATTAAAAATAGCAATTGATTATGAATTCTTCGAAGGCGCAATGAATATCTTCGAAATGGCAGAAGCATATAACATGAACATATCCAAAAATGATGTAAAAACTATGCAGTGGGGTTTAACCTATGAGTCTTTGAATCAAGGAGACGCTGATATAACAATGGTCTTTACCACCGATTCTCAGCTACTGAAATACGACTTAAAGGTTTTGGAAGACGATAAACATTTCTTCCCTTTTTATCATGTAGCTGTTGTGGTGAGAGAAGATACTTTAGAAAAATATCCTGAGATAGCAGAAATTTTAAGACCTTTTGCTATGTACTTAAATCAAGATATAATCATAAGGCTAAATTATTTAGTAGATGTTGAAGGAAAAGAACCAGAGGAAGTTGCAAAGAATTATCTTAAAGGCTTAGGATTGATAGAATAATCTCAGTTATCAATCGGGTAGGAGGTAGATAATTAATTTATCTACCGTCCTCCCACACCACCGTACGTACCGTTCGGTATACGGCGGT